>JAPOUT010000057.1 GCA_026708545.1 Hyphomicrobiales bacterium | reverse complement strand
GGGGTGGATACGCCGGAGGACCTGGACCAGGCGCGCGAGCGTTTTCTGATGAAGGCGTAGGGGATTGCAACCGGAAAACGAGGAGGACGCCTGCCTGCGCGTCCGCGCCTGAATTTCAGGTGATTTGCTTAAATTTTTAGGGTATTATCCCTTTGTAATCAACCCAAATTTGCGCTAACACCCAGCATCACCAACCATCAAGGAGTAAGCACAATGACACCTATCTTAAGCTTTTCGGCTTCCAAAATAGTGAACGCTGTCTGTTACACCTGCGGAGGTTATGCTACTTTTGAGGTCATTCTTATGGGGATAAGATTTTTTGTTGGCTAAATTATATCCAACGTAATATCTTCGCTATGTGCTTCACTCAGGTTAATCTTCATTAAATCAACATCGAACTCCGGAACGTTCCCGTCTCCATTATAGCTCAATGTGACAGTTGAGGTTTGCACTGGAATACTGAAATCCGCACTACAATTGCCGCTACCGTTATTCAACAACCAATCACCACCATCACTAATCTCTCCATAAGTTGCCGTACCGCTTCCAACTATATTAATGACCACATCCTCTGCGGATGGTTTTCTCAATTGAACTGCAACGTTTACCGTTCCGCCTTCTTCTACAACGCTTCCGTCAGGTATTAGAAGGATTCCATCTGCTTCCCGCTCCTCATAAAGAATCCGCTTCTCCCGATCGACAATCTTATACGTTTGAAGTCATCTCCCCGCTTCCATAGCTCGCTCCTTCAAAGTCGGGCAAAGAGAACTTGAAAGCCAATCCTGCAAAAATACGTTCCCAAGCACAACCGACGGCGATATTAACGGAACGTTTTATGGCACAGGACATACGGAAGTCGGCGGTACATTCAATGTTCGGGATATCGTTGGATCTTTCGGCGGGACAAGGCAGTAATCCCAAATTCCTAGCCATCATGAAGATTCGGGAGCGATCGGATGGCACGTTCAAGACCGAAGAGGAATGTGAAACTGATTCCCGAGAGAATGGAATGGACAGGAATTGCAAAAGGTTGCAAAATTACAAGAGGTTGCAAGGGGGTTGACGAACCGAGAATAATGTAGTCTGTTAAATAAAGTTAACTACCAGGAAGGAATGGATTATGATGACCAACATCACTATAAGGATCCTGGAGGTGTTTGTTTATGCTTCAGGTGGAGCATCAGTAGGATTCGCATGTCGCGCCGCTATCGATGCTTATCGCATGATAGGGTAAAAATTTTCTTAATGTTTCCTTCTTTACCAAAGGCGTTTTTCTAAAGATAATAAGTGGCTTTTTTTCTTATTGTAGCTGTTAATTTTGAATTCTTGATTGGTTGGATTTCTTCGATTGATGGAGAGACTACAATAAGTATCAATTTGCATACTGCCGCTACCACTGGTTTGTCTGCGTGGGTTGGCGGAATTCAATTGCACTTATTACGTAAAAACGTAGAGAAAAAAGCAAAGATTAATGTTTAACTCACGGCTCTTGTGAGTATCCCCTATCCGTTTTTCCCGTGAATGGTTCTTTCCGGCTGGGGGGTTCTCTTTGCCTAAGTATAGGCATGAGGAAAGAAACCTTCACCCGCGCCGAAATCAAAGAATACATCGTCCGCGCTATCGCTTAATTAAACGAATCTCACTCGGCTGACCGGGGGCAGATACGGCAAAGGCATAAGACCCTCGAAAGGCAACACAAGAAGAGCCGAATACAGCCGAATCCTAACCCATCTAGCATCACGACCATAGGCGGTGGAAACTGGCAGGACTACAAACCCCGCGATATACGCCGAATTTGGACTTGGGATACTTTAATACATAAGCCCTGTAATAAGAGGTTCTTGGGGAATTTTTGGACTTTTGAAGGTTTTGCGCATTTTCGGTTATAGTTTCCGATATGCGGCTGAATTGACAGCGTAAAAGAGTGAAGAGATGTCGAAGCAGAATGATTGCATAGTGTTTCAGGGGGAGGAAGGTGCGAACTCCCATATCGCCTGTCTGGAGGCGTATCCGGACATGCGTGCGCAGCCGTGCGCGACTTTTGACGACGTCTTCTCCGCGGTTGCAAAGAAGGACGCGCGCCTGGGAATGATTCCAATCGAGAATTCGCTCGCGGGCAGGGTTGCGGATATTCATTCCTTGCTGCCGGAGTCGAACCTGCATATTGTCGGCGAGCATTTCATGCGGGTGCAGCATCACCTGCTGGGCGTTCCGGGATCGAAGTTGGAGGATTTGCGCGTGGCTCAATCGCATGTCCAGGCCTTGTCGCAATGCCGTGCGTTGCTGTTGGAGATGGGCTTGCAGTCGCGTGTTGCCGCCGACACGGCAGGTTCGGCGCGCGAAGTCGCCGCCGCGGGAGATAAAACCTGTGCGGCGATTGCATCGAAGCTTGCCGGCGAGATATACGGGCTTGAAACCCTGCGCGAGAATATCGAGGACATGGCGCACAATACGACGCGCTTTGTCGTGATATCGGCGGAGCCGCACGAGATGGACTCGTCCGCGCAGAATTGCATTACGAGTTTTGTATTCCGCGTTCGAAACGTTCCCGCCGCCCTGTACAAAGCGATGGGAGGATTCGCGACCAATGGCGTGAACATGACGAAACTGGAGAGTTACCAGTTGGAGGGTAACTTTTACGCGACGCAGTTTTACGCGGACATTGAAGGACACCCGGAACAGCGTCCTGTCGCGCTGGCGCTGGAGGAACTTGAATTTTTCACGACGGAAGTTCGCATTCTCGGGGTGTATGCGGCATCGCCTTTTCGGGATCGGGTAAAAGAAGAGAGTTGATGGATCCGCAGTTTCCAGTTCTTCGGCGCGCATTGTTGTCGGTCTCGGACAAAAGCGGACTAATCGATCTTGCCCGCGCATTGCACGAGCGCCGTGTCGAGATTGTCGCAACCGGCGGAACGGCGCGCGCCCTCGAGCAAGCCGGGATACCCATTCTTGATGTTTCGGACGTTACCGAATTCCCCGAGATGATGGACGGGCGATTGAAGACGTTGCATCCGCGCATTCACGGAGGCCTGCTTGCGCGCCGCAATAACCCCGTACACCGCAAGGATATGTCCGCGCACGGCATTGAGGGCATCGACCTGCTCGTCGTCAATCTCTATCCGTTTGAGAAGACCCTCGAACGCAATGCGGGAGAGGAAGAACTCATTGAGAATATCGATATCGGCGGACCCGCGATGATACGCGCCGCCGCTAAGAACCACGAGCATGTTTGCGTCGTCACATCTCCGCGCGAATATCCTGTTTTGCTCGCGGAATTGCAAGTGCATGACGGGTCGACGGGACTCGCGTTTCGGCGTCATCTTGCGGCTTTGGCGTTTCGGCGCACGGCCCTCTATGACGCCGCCATCAGCGGCTGGATGGCGTCCCCGGACGATGAAATGCCGAGTTTGAGCCCTTCGGCGGGAATCTTGTCGCATCCCTTGCGTTACGGAGAAAACCCGCACCAGCGCGCCGCGCTTTACTTGAGTGACGAAGAGCGTGCCGGTG
>JAPOUT010000132.1 GCA_026708545.1 Hyphomicrobiales bacterium | reverse complement strand
CTTCCGTCGGGCTGGAGTTTCGGATCGACTCGCAGTCCCTCCACTTGGATGCTTACTGTTGAAGACAACGACTAGCCTTGTCTACCTGTGAACGGTGGCGGGGGAATGATTGGCGATGTGGTGCAGCCGGTTCGTCTGCGTGATTAACCAATGATACAGTGATAGGGTGTTGGTTTGCCCGCTGATGCATACTGACACAATCGTCTTATCGCTTCCATAATGGAGTGGCGGGGTGTTGTTCATCCATACTTATCGACATCCCGCCGCTTTTCCAAATCATCTCGTAAGCGCCGGTAATCATTCAGCCGGCATCTGTATTATCCGCCAATGCCTGCTTTCAAGGCTTTCCCCGTTTCTCCAAACATCAGGAAGTTTTTTGCAATCTTCCCGACCGCGCGGAGGTTGTCAGCCGGTCCCTCGAACTCAGGCGGAACGCGGCAATAATTCCGAACCTTCACAGTCGGAAAAACCGTCTCCCATAAAGCGCGGAGCACGGGTGAACGATACCCAAATCAGGCCTTGTTACCGCCGGGAGCATACGGGAGCGGCGGAAGCCTTTCACGGGAATGCAGAGCGGCAAGACATAATGGTTTTTGATTGTAGAGTAAAACGCCTTGTCGCTGTTTGGAATTATTGCTGTACTGCTCCGAATGCTCCGAGGATATTATCCTTATCAAAGATGCCGCCGATTCCTTCGTGACCCGTTCCGTAGAAAGTTCCTTTGATATCGCCGCTGGCCGACCCAAAAGTTCCGTCGCTGTTCAAGTCAATATTGTTGAAATTTATGATATCGACATCGGCTCCACTGCTCAGGTTTACAATGTTTTGGAAGATCACAGTCTCTAAAAGGTTTGCATTTGAGACTACAAATTGAATAGTCGCATCACCATGGACAACTTGCTCCGTTCTTGTGTCCGTGCCTATCATCACACCGGTATAATTTATTAAAGTTTCTGTTGTTGGGCTGCTTCCGCTGCCTTCGCCGAAACTGTATGTTCTGATTTCGGTTCCCGGGTCGCTTCCTCCCTTACTAACGGCCCGTTCAATCCCAAAATGATTATCATCATTCCATCCTCCATACATTTGATATTTAACATTCACAATCCCGCCATCGGTAATTCGACCTGCAACACGTCTTTGTCCGATTGTGAATCCACGGTCGGTCATTACGGCTTCGTTGTTTTGGTTGTATCCTGTTGCTCCTTCTTCGTCCCCAAAGTTTTGAGTCGAGTACTCGTCTATGGTAACCGGAAATACTACTCCGTTGAGAATGTAAGTGCACATTGCATCGTTACAAGTGGCAGATGTTGCACCATCGACATCGAATAACAGTGTGTCCGCATTACCTGCTATTGAGGCAATCGTTCGTCCTATTTCTGTCGAAGAAAGACTCGGCGGGGCCGTTCCGCCGACACGATTCCTTGTCTGGTCTGTATTTGCGACTAGGCGGTTAGGTAGAGGTTCAAGTGCTACAGACGGAGTATTGGTACTGCCGCCGGATCCTCCGCCGCCACAAGCAACAAGCAGGGCGGTGAACAGGGTTATCGCAGTGAGGCGAAGTAGATTTAACGATTGTGAATCGACAGCCCGAATATCTAATGGACGGGAACTAGTTAAAGTTGAGGGGGGGGGGGGGTAAGAGTCATTATTCATCAAGGTTCTCCCTGAGTTGGTGAAAGTTATGAACCCAATTCTATTTCATCTTCAATGATAGTCAAGTGTCCCGATTTCGATTCATCATCGCCAAGACCGGTGGATTTTCTCGACTGCAACTTACAGGAATCCGAGTATTGGAGTTATGGCACCGACAACAACACCTGTAAAAATCACCATCTTCGTGGTGTGAGCATTGATGTTTTTCTTTATATCCGTACGAAGTTGTTCAATAGCGGATTCGTTAGAAAGAGCAGACTCATTATTAGATTCCATAATTTCCACCTTTGCCTCCATGCCCTTTTTCAACAAGCCGTGTTGATGTTGCAGTTCGGTTGGCTTTTCCTTCGTCTCGGCGTCCGTGGTAACACGCCTCATTTTTTGACATAGGGCGGCTCCGATTCGAGCATGCCGTGCGGCGGGAGGGCATTCACTCGGTTTTTACAGGGTTTATATTTTAACAGATAGCGAACATCGTCTAATCCGGACGAACGGGCAGGCAAGGCAGTCGTGATGCATATTGGCAAGTCGTTCTAATTGGCAATCAGCCCATCCTGTTCCCATGGATGGCGGATTGGATGCGAATGGCGGATCTTTCTTGACGTATGGTCCTTTTGTGATTAGGATAGGGTTGATTATTATTTGTTCAAAGGTTGGCCATGTTCACTGTTGATACTCATGTCCTCGCCCGTATCAAGGCAATCAAACGGCGTGTCGGCGAAGCACTTGCTGCGGCGGTGCTGTCCGCATCCGTTGCCATTCGTCCGCTCGTGTCGCGCATCGCCGATGGGCGTCGGATGCCAAACAAGAAAACCATGGTAGCAATAGCCGAGCTTAAAGCCGGGAAGGGTGAATCATTCGATTCCGTTGACGCATTGATGACTGATATAAATACGGACGATTCGCCAGTCTAGTTCCTTTAAGAAAGATTTCAGGCGTGTTAAGGCGAATCCCAAATACGCAAAAATAGTAGAAGTGTTTGCTTTGTCGGGTGAAGATGATGCCACATAAAAGAGGAACGGATTATGATTGCCGTGATTATAGGAATAGTTCTTGTCGGCGGAATATTGGCGGGGCCGATCATGAGCGACGTGGAAACGCCCGAATATGAAGTGGTCGAATCCCGGGGCGATATTGAGATTCGGCAATACGGGCCTATGATCATCGCGGAAGTGCAAACCGAAGGCGGGCGGGAAGAAGCGATTCGCGACGGGTTCCGCATGCTGGCCGACTACATTTTCGGCAACAATACGGTGCGGCAGGACATTGCCATGACCGCTCCGGTGCAGCAGCAGGAAAGCGACGAAATTGCGATGACGGCCCCGGTTCAACAGCAATCCGCAGGCGGCTCGTGGCAGGTGAGTTTCGTGATGCCCTCGGAATATACGCTTGCGACGCTGCCCGAACCCAAAGACGGGCGCGTCACCGTCAAGGAGATTCCGTCCAAAAAATTCGCCGTGATTGTATTTTCCGGAACGCACTCCGATGAAAACGTAAAGGAGCACGAAAAGCGGTTGATGGATTATGTGCAAGCTGGCAGCATGTCGGTTTCCGGCACGCCAAAATATGCCTTTTACAATCCGCCGTGGACGCTTCCCGTGATGCGGCGCAACGAGGTTATGATTGAGATTGAGTGACAAAACGACAAGTCGGCCGGTTTCGCACTTAAACAACTGGCGCTGCACGAGGGTTTTTAGACGGTAAAAACTTGGCAAACCTTGCAGTTTCCGAAAATTCTTGTTATTTTTTTGGAAAGCATCTAGGATGCTCGCTACAGGATGTCTTTAAGGAGGCATCAATATCGTTTGATTATTTGTACAAGGAGGCTTTCAAATGAAACTATTCCACTCCGCTGCTTTCGTGGTATCCATGGCTCTGATGCTTCCATTTGGATCATCAGTTGTTGCGACGACATTGG
>JAPOUT010000041.1 GCA_026708545.1 Hyphomicrobiales bacterium | reverse complement strand
ATGGACGAGCATTTCGGCAAGCGAATCGGCGAGACCATCTTCTTTGATGTCAGCCCCATTTCGCTGTATGACGAAGTCGGCAGCGATGCGAAAGCGCAGCACGAAAGCCTTAAGTTCCAACTTCCGAAATCGAACAGAGATTTGCGAGAGATTACCGAACTGCCCGAAAGCATCATCAAGAATCTCAATCTCATCACACGGCTTGAGCGGTATTATTTCCTCGAAAAAGGCGAATACGAAACCGCAAAAGCAATGATGCCCTAAGGCGCGTCGATTCCCAGGGACGAAAACGGCAAAAACCGCACCTCGTCGCCCTTTGACACCTGCGTAACGTCCTCGTCCAGTTCAATCAGCCCATCGGCGATTCGAAGCGAGCGCAAAATCCCCGAACCCTGTTCTTCGAAGCGTGCAACCGCAAGCGCGTCGTCCTTGCATCGTAAAATTCCGCGCTGGAATTCCCGGCGTCCCGGCTTCTTCGACATGGAAAAATCCGCCGCCACATTGAAATGCCGCGGACGGTCCCATCCCCCGCCGCACAGACGCAGCAGCACCGGCCGCGCATACATCAGGAAGCAAACCATCACCGCAACCGGATTGCCCGGCAGCGCAATGCAGCCGCACGGACCGCCCTTTGGCAGAAAACCGACGCTCAGCGGACGTCCGGGCTTGATGGCAATGCGGCGGAAGAGCAACTCGCCGTGTTTTTCCAATATACGAACGAGGTGGTCCTCCTCGCCGCGCCCCGCCCCGCCCGAGGTCAGGAGCAAATCGTTCCGTTGCGACGCCGACAGCAACGCCCCGGTGATGGCATCCCTGTCGTCGGGCAGGATGCCGCCATCATGCACGTCCACGGGCAGCCCCTTCAACAAGCCGGACAACAACACGCGGTTGCTGTCCACTATGGAAGCGGGTGACGACTTTGCCGCGGACGGCTCGCGCAATTCCGCGCCCGTCGAAAAGACCGCGACACGAACACGCCGGCGGCAATCCAGCGCGGACATTCCCATTGATGCCGCGGCGGCCAAATCCTGCGGACGCAGCCGCATGCCGGTGCCGAGCGCTTCGTCGCCCTTCGAGACATCCTCGCCGCGGCGGCGGATGTTGCTTGAACGCGGAGCGTTTTCGGGCAGGCGAATCCACGCACCGTCCGCATCCGTGCCGTGCCCGGGCACGTCCTCGTCCATGAGAACGACATCGGCGCCTTCGGGCGCCGGCGCTCCCGTGAAGATCCGGCACGCCGCCCCCGGGAGCAGCGGCGGAGCCGCCTCGCCGGCGGCAACACGTCCCTCCACGCGAACGACGCCCCCCGGCGACTTCTCGAGGGTCGAACGCGACAAGGCGTAACCGTCAACCGCGGAATTATCAAACGAAGGTATCGACTCCTTCGCCGTCACCGGAGCGTCAAGGCAGCGTCCCAATGCGTGCTCCAGTTTGACACGCTCGCTTCCCGCGACTGCGGCAAAGCCGTCCCGCAGCAACTCCAAGGCGCGTGCATGGGAAATTCCGTATTCGTTCATGGTTTGAGATGATTGACGACGGCCGTAAGAATGCCCTCGGCATCGTCCAATTCGAACACGGGCAGGCGTTCGGCAAGCCGGGGATGGTGGCGCGACAGGGTGCTTGAGCCTCCTTCGACGGCAAGGGCGAAGACGGTGTCGTCCTTTGACGCGAGGGGCGGCCGGTCGCAAGCGTCCCGCCATGCTTCGATCTTGGCAACCGGTGAAGACTTGAAGCCTTCGGCAATCAGCAAATCGACCGATTCGAGCGTGGCGGCGACCTCGAGAAGCGACGGTTCCGCGCGACCGCGCAATTCCCTTTGCAAAACAAAGCGCGATGCGCTCACCAGCGCGACCTCATGGGCGCCGGCCTCGCGATGGCGCCAACTGTCCCGTCCGGGCTGGTCTATGTCGACGGCGTGATGCGCGTGTTTCGCCGTTGAGACCCGCAGGCCCCGACGCACCGATTCGCCCACCAGCCGCTCCACCAAACCCGTCTTGCCGCTGTTCTTCCAGCCGACGACCGCGACTATCGATGCCTCCCTAACCATGCGCTTCAAGCCTCTGCAACAGATTGGCCGCCTCAAGCAAATCATGCGGCTCGTTAATATTGAAGAAAGGATCAAAATCCCCGGCGTCATAACCGGCGTGCGCTATGCCATGACGCCCCGTCCAGAGATCAATCTTGCGCAAGCCCTCGTCCCGAAGCGCGCGTTCGAGGTCGTCGGCAAGTTTCACATCCCACAAGCCGAACACCGGATGCGCACGCCCATTCGACGCCGCGCATGCAAGCGGAACGCCTGATTCCATCGCGGCCGCACACATCCGTGCAACAACATCACGGGGAAAGAACGGCGTATCGCTCGGGGCCGTCGCAATATGGGAGAGGTGCGGATGATTCTCCCGCGCCCAGCACATCCCCGTTAGAACGCCGGCGAGAGGCCCGGCGTAACCCTCGACCACATCCTCCAAAACCGGCAAGCCGAACCCGTCGAAACGCTCGAGCTCACCGTTGGCATTCAGCGCAATACTTTCGACTTGCGGCTCGAGACGGCTGCAGGCGTGTTCCAACAGGGTCATCCCCCCCAATTGAAGCAGGCATTTGTCGCCGCCGCCCATGCGACGAGATTGTCCGCCCGCAAGCAGCAAGCCTCCAACACGCATCGCACCGAAAACCTTCATCCGTTAATCCCCGTCGTCAAAGACGATGCGCTCGTGTCCGGAAAGCGCAAGAAACCTTTCGCCGCGGGCGCGTCCAATCAGGGTCAATCCCGCACGGCGTGCCAACTCGACCCCCCATGCGGTAAAACCCGAGCGCGAGACAAGTATCGGAATCTCCATCCGAACCGTCTTCAAAATCATCTCGCTCGTCAGACGCCCGGTGGTGTAGAAAATTTTATCCGACGGCACAACGGCGTTCTCCCACATGTATCCCGCAATCGTATCCACCGCATTATGCCTGCCGACATCCTCGACGTATATCAGCGGCTCGTCTTGATGGCACAGCACGCATCCGTGAATTGCGCCGGCCTTCAAGTACAGACTCGGGGTCGTGTTGATGGTCCGGGTCAATTGACCCAGCCAAGAAACCCTTATCCTTGCATCGGCATCCAAACGCACGGCGTCAAAACTCTCCATCACGTCACCGAACATCGTCCCCATCGCGCAGCCGGACGTGCGCGTGCGCCGCTGCAACTTCTCTTCGTAGTCGGTCGCGCGTTCGGTGCGCACGACAATCACGCCGAGGTCGTCGTCCACATCCACCCCCGTTATGACATCGTCGTCCTGCAGCATCGACTGGTTGCGCAAATATCCCAGCGCCAGCCAGCGGGGATGCTCTCCCACCGTCATCACCGTAATGATCTCCTGCGCGTTCAGATAGAGCGTATACGCGCGTTCGCAAACAACGGAAACTTCGCGTTGCTTGCCGTCCTGGTCCAGCGCAACCATCGAGCGCGAGAGCGCCTCGTTGTCGGGCTCGGGGCGGACCGGCTCAGGCGACCGCTTGCGACTTTTCACAGGCATCCTTTCCCACCGCATCGCGCACATGCGCATAACCGTCGCGTTCAAGCAGACGGGCCAGTCCCGCATGAATGCGCCCGACCACGCCGGCTCCCTCGTAAACCAGCGCCGTGTAAATCTGCACCAGCGACGCGCCCGCGCGAATCT
>JAPOUT010000014.1 GCA_026708545.1 Hyphomicrobiales bacterium | reverse complement strand
CTTGAGATCCGGTCGGAACCGGGGCCTGATGGCCATCGTCTGCAGACCAACCCAAAGGACACCCCGGCATTTCTCGAGATTTGCCGGGGTGTTTTTTTAGACCATTGAGCATTAGATCCTACATAAATGATGTTGCAACAGAGCTTGAGTTTGCTTGCAGATGCTTATTCGGCAATGGATGCGGACCTGTGGAAAAGACTTAAGGCAGTGTCGGAAAAGCATCAGATAGAATGGGTCTGGAGCCCGAAAGAAGTAGCCAGTGCCGGTTATGAAGGAGAAGATGCTATTGAATTAGCGCAGAAAGCCATGGAGGAGCATTCACGCTAACGTCCCATCGTTTTGCGGATGGGTTATGGATATGTTTTCGACTTATCCGAAAAATTGCAAGAACGCAATGAATGCACCCAAGACTGCAACAATTCCCACCGACATCGTTGCTATGAATTTGACCATACCCTTGGAATACTCCGCCATCTTTGTGTTTTGCCTCGTTATCCTTGCGCTCTGTTCTGCAGAATGTCTTTCCATATCCGCACGAAGACGATCAAATGCGGAATCATTCTCGACTTTCGCTTGTTCTCTATAGGCTTGTGAAACTTTCATGTTGGCCTCCACCGAAACCATAGGTGATAGCCGGATTTTTTGTTATCCGGCAACCTTTGGTAAAACTTTTGAATATCTACAAGCTTTATGCATCAGCACGGAAGGATCATTAGGGTTGTGACGTTCATACTCATCGACTTCTTCTTGAAGCTTTTTTAATCGATATTCCATCGAGCCACGTCGAGCTTTTAGCAATAGTGGATGGACTCCCTCCTGCTGATCATCAAAATCATCAACAATACTCTGGCAACGGGACAACCATTCGAGAGTAACCTTATACTCATGAGCATTTTTTATCTTGGTATCGGTCATAGTGCATCTCTAGGATCAATTTGTGTTAAACCCGCATTATCCCGCGCCAATCGAAAGCGGCGGCCAACTTCACTTGCGGGAATCGTTTCAAGCACACTCATGGTAACACTCCATGTCAAGTAATACAAAAAAATATACCTGACAATGTCAATTTTTGGAAAAATTGAATTCCTTCCTTCTTATATCGATGGTTTTTGATGACTCGGAATTCTCGGGCGGAATGCACAAATCCGCCCTTTATCCCCCGACATTTGAAAGAACCGGCACAGGCCGAATCGAGGTTTTTATATCGAGAATTCTACAAAAATTTATCTTAAGACTTTTTTGCTGAAGTTCGTCGCCGAAGCCGTTTCTTCTTCTTCTTCTTCTTTTTCACCTCCGGAAAAAGTTCGGCGACTGTCACATCGAGGGCTTCGCAAATCAAATGCAGGCGGCTGGCCGAAACACGATTTAAAGCATCCTCATATTTTTGAATTTGTTGAAATCTCACGCCGGTCGCTTTTCCAAGTTCCCTCTGCCGCATTCCTTTGCTTCTGCGGATTTCTTTTATACGTTTACCGACATAAACATCAACGGGGTGTGGTTTTGTTGCTTTCTTTATCACCTTTTTTTTCATTTTTGATACTCACTCTACTTTACGCACATATCTTCACGAAACTCCCGGCTAATTCCCCATAAAGTATCGCCGAGAGTTACTTGTATTTTTCTATGTCAGCCCATGTTTCCCTCCATTTCTTCTTGTCAGATCAGATTGGCAAGGTGTTCCAAGAACAATTCCATCGAGCGGTTCGGCCGGTTGGTCACCCGGTGCCGGGGCCTTGCGGCACAAACCTTTCGTGAATTTCAACAACACCTTCAACGTCTTTGCCTGCCTTGCTCCGCTTGCCTTTTTCCCGCCCCGACCTTTCGCCAAAGCACGGGGAAGAGCACCGCGGCGAGCATGAGTTTAAGAAAATCTCCCGGCAGGAAGGGATAGATTCCGAGTTCCAGCACCGGCTTGTCCCAACCAATGAAAACTCCCAGCCAAACGAGTCCGGGAACATAGATGAGGGCATTGCCGATGAGCAGGGCTGCAGCGGTGGTAAAAACATTGCGGTCCCACCTTTTTTCCGCAAGCCAGCCGACCACGCCGGCGGCGAGCACAAAGCCTACGAGATAACCGCCGGTCGGCCCCGATATGTAAGCAAGCCCGATGCCTTTTTCCGGCGTTCCGGCGAAAACGGGCAGGCCGAGGGCGCCCTGCACGAAATAAGCCAGAACGGCTACGGTGCCGAGCCGCCAGCCGAACGCCATGCCGATACTAAGGACGACGAAGGTCTGCATGGTGATAGGCACGGGCCAGAACGGAATCTGGATCTTTGCGGAAATCCAGAGCGCGGCGCTTGCAAGAATTACCAGGCACAGGTCACGGAACAGGGTGTTGTTCCTGTGCCAGAGAGTCTGCGCAAGAGTGTTTTGCGGGAATGTAAACGAGAACATGGTTCCTCCTTTTGTTTGATCAGATTAGAGCGCGGCGAGTATCTCCGAGAATCCTTGCATGTTCGCAACGCATATCGAGATATCTCGCATGTCGACTTCGATAAATTAGCCTTGTGTGCTCGGGTCTGCAGTAATCCGATTAGTCTGCTTATTAATATAAAGAAAAATATCGTTGCTGTAAAGTTCTAATATGATAATGCATCATCCAAATCAAAAAATCGCATGAAATGTCTCCCGTCACGACACATTGACGGGCACCAAGAAGTTTAGAATATTGATAAAAAAAGTTAAATCTTCCTTTTTAATCAAAATTAAATAGAAAACTCTCAAAATCTCCGGTGAAACAATTTGGGAAAACGGAACGAAAACAGGCAAGGAAAAACTATCAAAAAATACCACTAAAAGAAGGTTCATAAAAAATTTGTGAATCCTTCATTTCGTTGAATTTACCATTTCTCGGTTTTCTCGCGGCCGTTGATGTCGGCCGGGTTTCCGGGTCGGCGGTGAAAATCAGTGCCGGAATTGGCGCACGCCCGTGAACACCATCGCAATATCGAGCGCATCGGCGGCGGCAATCACTTCGTCGTCGCGCTTTGAACCTCCGGGCTGGACCACCGCGCGCACGCCGGACGCGCCGGCCTTCTCGATGCTGTCGGGAAACGGAAAGAATCCGTCCGACGCCAAAACACCGCCTTGCAATGTTTCCCCGCCCGCCTTGCGAACCGCCTGCTCGACCGCGTCAACACGGGAAACCTGCCCCCCGCCGATGCCGACCGCGACAGACTCCTTCGCAACAACAATCGCATTCGACTTCACATGCTTGCACACATGAAAGGCAAAACGTAAGTCACGCCACTCCTGCCCTCCCGGCGCGCGCTTTGTAACCGTTTGCAGCGAGTCTGCGTTCCAGCGTCCGTCGTCGCGGGATTGAACAAGGAGACCTCCGGCAATCGAACGCATCGCAAAACCACGGCCCTCGGGCGAAGGCATTGAGCCCGTCGCCAGAACGCGCAAATCCGGCTTTTGCGCAAACAAGGCAACGGCTTCCTCTTCCGCTCCGGGGGCAATGACGAGTTCGGTGAAATGCTTGACGATTTCCCCGGCGGCGGCGCGGTCGATGGAACGGTTGCTCGCGACAACGCCGCCGAACGCGCTTACCGGATCACACGCCAGCGCGGCAACATAAGCCTCGGCTGTGGTCGGGCGCGTGGCAACGCCGCAGGGTATTCCGTGTTTGATAATTGCGACGCTCGCATCGTTGTCGGCATCGAACTCGGCGATGAGCTCGAAGGCGGCATCGGCATCAAGGAGATTGTTGTAACTCGGCGGCTTGCCCTGGAGCAGTTTCGCGCACGCGGCACCGGCACGCTCTTCGTCACTCAAGTAAAGCGCGGCGCGCTGGTGCGGGTTTTC
>JAPOUT010000091.1 GCA_026708545.1 Hyphomicrobiales bacterium | reverse complement strand
TCGCCGATGAGCGTTTAAGCGGGCGCAAAGTTGATGTTGTTGGGGCGGACGGGCCCTTCGTGCTGTTACGCGGCGACCTTGCTGCCGGTGACGTGGTTCTGTCATCGCGATTGCTGCAGGCGGGCGAGGGTATAAAAGTGCGTATAATATCGCAATGATCGTTTCGGTCACGCCAAATCCGCTTGCGGCAATTTTATCTTACATCACCAGAAGGTGAACGCGTACTTCTGAACGAAGTTGTCTCGTTGCGGGAGGAGACGGGGTTGCACAAGTTAGTCGTTGAGGCGGTTCTCGTTTTGTTTCGGTGCCGGCATCGGTGAATGGGGCTGTCATAGAAAGCGGTCAAATCATCGAACAGTTGGCAGAAAAGGATCTCCCTGAAATTGTCGGCACCTACGGAGTTGGTCATGATTTCGGCGGGCGTGCCGCCGAGCAAGAAGAAACCTTCGCCGACTTCACTCTTGGCGGGGCGCTCGCAGCGGTAATGATCTACATCATCTTGACGTGGGGCGTAGGGGTGGCAACGGTTTTGGTTTTGGTGCTGGCGTCATCGATGTTGGAAGTCCAAGAGGATATCAAATGGATGATGGCGAGATGGCAGGGGTTGCGCAGAGAAGCGGCAACAATATGACATTGCACGTAGAGGGGAATGTGTTTGAGTTAGGAACGAAAGCGGGACAAGGTTTGCGCTGAAAAGGGGAAGGGGATATCGCTGAACCGTGCCGGACTGGAGTGACCGGAATTATTTTTTAAAACTCTTTTAGCGAGAGCGGCGGCTGCGCGGGCGTCGGCAAGAGCGGCGTGGTGATTGTTTAATTCAATCCTGTACCTGTTGCAAGCATCGGATAATTTTTCCCCGCCGCAGGCTTGCATCGTGCACAAACCTTTGCCAAGATTAAAGTCCACTCCAAGCCGTCCGAATTCATAACTTAGCATGCGCGAATCAAACGGAAAATTGTGAGCAATTAAAACCGCACCTTGAAACTTTTGCACCAGTGCAGCGGCAATATCGGAAAAAACGGGCGCGTTCTCAACCATTGAGTCTCTGATACTGTGTATGTGTGCGGGGCCGGTATCGCGCTCGGGATTGATGAGAGTGTCATATTCGTCAACTGTTTCCCAACTCTGTCCGTCGAGAGTAACGGCGGCAATTTCCACAATTCGGTCTTGTTTTCCGAATCCCGTGGTTTCACAATCGATAACTACAAAAGATGGTGACATGCTTCTTTTTCCTTCTACTATAATTCGCTGCCGCGAGTTCGGTGCGATCTTCGTTTGCTTCCCAATCATAGATTGAGTATATGTTTTGTTTTTCATCTTATAGGAGTATTAGAGAAAATGCAAAACACCCCGGGATGCGAGAAAAGAGGGTAAAATTTTCTTTTAGGGTAGGGCGATATTCCGCCGTTCTTACGCTCTCTGCGAGCCTCCTGCGAAGCGGACGGCTTCCTCTGCGGCGCGGAACAATCCTTCCGCCTTGTTGACGCTTTCGGTATATTCGCCTTCCGGAGAGGAGTCCGCCACGACGCCGGCGCCGGCTTGGACATACATTACGCCGTCCTTGATGACGGACGTCCGCAGGGCGATGCAGCTGTCCATATCACCTGCCGCGGAAAAATATCCGACGCAGCCGGCGTAGATGCCGCGCTTGTCACGCTCCAACTCGTCAATAATCTCCATTGCGCGAATCTTCGGTGCGCCGGAGACCGTTCCCGCGGGGAAGCCTGCCATGAGCGCGGACATTGCGTCTTGGTCGGACGCCAGTTCACCTTCGACATTTGAGAAAATGTGAATGAGATGGGATGTGAACTGGAGTGCGAACTGCTCGGTGACTTCGACGCTGCGCAATTTCGAAACCCTGCCCACATCGTTGCGCCCCAAGTCGAGCAACATAAGATGTTCGGCACGTTCCTTCTCGTCGCGCAGAAGCTCTTGTCCGATTTTTTTGTCCTCGATGGCGCTGCCACCGCGCCGTCTTGTCCCGGCAACGGGTCGGATGGTGACTTTGTTGCCGCGCAAGCGCACGAGTATCTCCGGACTTGATCCGACAACCGCGAAATCATCGAAATTGAGGAAATACAAAAAAGGCGAGGGATTGATGCGCCGTAACGCCCGGTAGAGTGCGAAAGGCGGAAGCGAAAACGGCACTTGGAACCTCTGCGATAACACCACCTGAAAAATATCTCCGGCGAAAATATACTCTTTTGCGCGTTCGATCATTGCGTAATATTCACCACGCTCAATGTTTGAAGATGGTTTCGGTATGGGTTCGGGCGTCTTGGCTTCGGCGACATGCGGTAGCGGCGCGCCGAAGGATTCAATCGCTTGTCTGAGACGTTGGCGCGCTTGGTTGTAGGCGTCTTTGGCGGGTATGCTCTCATCCGGCCGCACGGGCGTAACCATGATGAGGACATCCTTGACGAGGTCGAAGACGGTCACGACGGTGGGTCGTAAAAAAATTCCATCCGGAACGCAGAGCACATCGGGGTTGGGTGCGCCGATATTCTCGACGGTTCGCACCATGTCATACGCCATATAACCGAATACGCCCGCCGCCATTGGCGGAAGTTCGTCGGGAAGATCAACACGTGAGTCCCGCAAAAGCCCGCGCAACGATTCCAATGCCGGTTCCTTGCAAGGCTGGAAGTCTTCACCGGTTTGCGTGTGCTGGATTTCCGCCTTGTTGCCGAAAGCGCGCCAGATGATGTCAGGGCGCATGCCGACAATGGAATAGCGTCCGCGCATGCCCTCTCTTTCAACGGACTCGAGCAGGAAACTGTTTGGCTCCCCGTGCGCAAGCTTGAGCATCGCGGAAACAGGCGTCTCAAGGTCGGCGACGAGTTCGGTGTGAAGAGTTTGAGCGATGCCGGCGTTGTACTTTTCCTCGAACTTGGGAAAGTCCGGGACGAAACGCGCCTCCATGGTCGGACTAGTATCCGCGGTAGTACGGATCGACAAGCGGAGATGCAAGCAGGTCTTCGTTGATGGTGACGTTCGCCTCGGCACGCAACTCTGCCAGCAATGCATCAACGACATCACTGCGCATCCCGAACGTCAATTGAACCTGCAAATCGGTAATCTCTTCGATCTCTTCTTCCTTCGTAGCATCGGTGGGTGCGATGTCGTCAAGTTGGAAGAGCAGAATTTGCTTCCTGCTGCGATTCCAGTTCCAGTCGAATTCACCTTTTTTGAGCTCGAACAATTTCTCCGCACCTTTGCGCGGGAAAATCTCACCGCGGTCCTGACGCGTGATGGGATCGTCGGTCACCACGACAATCTCGGTGATCTCTTCTTCGTCGTTGTTGGCGGCGTTTTCATCTTCCGGCTCGTCGGTTTCCTCCTTGGGCGGAATCTGAGCAGTGAGTTGCGCCGCCATCTCTTCAAGGGTGAGTCCCTCTTGCGCCTGCTCGTAGAGCTCTTTGGCGCGGTTTTCGAGGCGTTCCTTGCGGGTTTCCCTCTCCCATACCGTTTCGATGCGCTCAAGCGCATCCTTGAAGGCCGGAATGTGCGGCTCATGCACCTTAAGGGTTTCAAACCAATAGAAGCCGTTGGAAGTGGTTTCCTCGGAGTCGCTTTCAATACCGGGTTCGGTTTCGAAGACTCGATTCATCAGACCGTTGATGTAGGGCATCTCTTCGGGACGGTTGCGGTCAATGTCGCGGCCGTTCTTGCGGATTTTCTCGAATTCGACAAGCTTGATAGAGAGCTCTTCCGCAATCTCCGTCAGCGATTTGCCTGCGGCGCGCTCGTCCTCAACCACATCGTGAAGCACAAGAATTTCTTCGGCGGCTTGGTCGCGTTGCATTTCCCACTCAATCCACGATTTGGATTCTTCATAATTGCTCTCGGTCTCCGGGGTAATCTCGCGCAGGCGTACGATGGCATAGCCAAGCGGCACTTCAATGATGTCGGAGATGTCATCGACCGCTTCGAGTTCGAATGCGGCTTTTTCGATGGCTTCGTTATCGAATTCGCCGCTTGCAAGCGAGCCTAAGTCAATGTCCTCGGCCTCGAAGCCGCGCTCGCTTGCGATGGCGAGAAAATCTTCTCCGTTGTTGAGTCGCTCAAGCGCTTCGGCAGCTTCCTCGTTGCTCGAAAACGAAAGACGCTCGACTTGACGCTTTTCGGGCCGGTCGAACCTGTGTTTTTGTTCTTCATACTCCTGAAGCAGGACCTCTTCGGGAATGGAAATATTCTCCATCAACTGGTCGAGCTCGAGAAGGAGAATTCGAAAGTCCCGAACTTCGGGGATTTCAAAACGTTCCGGCTCTTCTTCGTAGAAGGCGAGCAGGGTTTCTTCGCTCGGCGTCTCAGGTTCACCGAGAATTTCGTCGCCGAAAAGAATGTACCGCGCGGTTCTTTCCTCGCTGATATAAAGATGCAAGAGTTCGGCGAGGCGGTAAGGCGAGTAAGCCCCCTGCCGAACCGCAGAAACAATTTGCTGACGTTCGAGAGAACGGCTTTGCGCCTCCACATAAACCTCTTCGTTCATGCCGTTCGAACGCAACAATTGGTTAAAAAGGGCGCGGTCAAACTCGCCAAACGCATTGCGAAAGCTGGGTGATTCGAGAATATCCTCGGCGACCTGGTCCTTGCCGACGCGCAGTCCCATGTCGCGGGCAACCTTGTCGAGCAGGGCGCGCTCGATGAGGACATCAAGCACTTCGTCTTCAATGCCTTTTTCCCGGGCTTGTTCGAAGTCGATTTGTTCTTCCTCTTCCTGCGAGAGAGTGTGGAGTTCTTGCAGAGCGACGAGTCGGAACTGGTAAAGTCCGATGTCGGTGTCGTCGACTTGAACAATGGTCTCGTCGTGGCGGTAGGAGAACACATCGGTGATTCCCCACACGGCGAAACTGAGGACAAGCAGAGCTATGAGAATTCGCACGACCCACGAGTTCGTGCTGTTGCGCAGAGTGTCAAGCATGATTTTACACCGTCAAAAATTTCAAGATAGGGCATTATAGCGGAATTTTCCGGCTTTTGCCAACGTGGCGACTGCGGCTATACTGGGCCATGATGGTAAAATCTTCGCGAACACGCCCCTTGCTCGTAGGCAACTGGAAAATGAACGGACTGCGTGCGTCCGAAGCGGAAATCTCCGCATTGGCGGAGGGGTTGGGCGGGGCGCAAGCGGATGTCTGGCTGTGTCCGCCGGTAACACTGCTTTCGCATTTTATCGGGGTTTTCAAAGACGCTCCGCTCTCGTGGGGCGCGCAGGATTGCCATGCGCAGGAATCAGGCGCGCACACCGGAGACGTCAGCGCCGAGATGCTCGCGGACATTGGCGCGGTGTCGGTGATAGTGGGGCATTCGGAGCGCCGCCGCGACCATGCGGAGACAAATGCGATAGTGCGCTCGAAACTCTCGGCGGTTCAGCGCGCCGGCATGGTCGCAATCGTGTGCATCGGCGAGACCCTTGAAGAGCGCGAACGCGGCGATGTGATTCCCGTGCTGGAGAAGCAATTGCGCGAGTCGCTTCCCGAGGGTGTCGATGGGAGCAAAACCGTTCTAGCCTACGAGCCGGTCTGGGCGATAGGCACGGGCAAGGTTCCTTCGAGCGGCGAGATTGTCGAGGTTCACGGATTTCTACGCGACCGCCTGGATGCGCGCGGAATCGGCGGCGTTCCCGTCCTCTACGGGGGCTCGCTGGGCCCGGGCAATGCCGATTGGCTCCTGCGTTTAGATAACGTTGATGGTGGCTTGATAGGCACCGCGAGCCTGAAGGCGTCGAGTTTTCTTGAAGTCATAAGGCAATTCTCATGAGGTATTGACATTGCCACCCAGAAAGGTGAATAATGGCATTCAGCGTCAGAACTCGGAGTAGGAATGTGGACGAGATTCGTAACCCCTTGGCAGGGCACAATTCAAAAAGGAGGCGCAGTGTGTATGCGATTACTTTCGACCTTGATACAGAGGAACTCAAAAGGAATTATCCTGTAGAGTCCTACAATAATGCTTATTACGACATCTCTCGCTTCCTTCGAGATCGGGGTTTTGAGCGTGTGCAAGGTAGCGTCCATTTTGGGGATGAGAGTGTTAATGCAGTGACCTGTCAGACTGTTGTGGGACGTCTAACGTTGGAGTATGAATGGTTTGCTCGTTCTGTCAGGGACATTCGAATGTTACGCATTGAGGATGATAATGACTTAAGTCCAATGATAGAGTTGGCGTTAGAGGTGCAGGCAAAGAAGGCTTGAGCGGTTTGCGACGGACTAAGTTACCATGAGCGGAATGATTTTGATTATCCATGTGTTGCTGGCCTTGGTGCTGGTCGTCGTCGTGCTACTGCAGCGTTCCGAGGGCGGCGCCTTGGGCATCGGTGGAGGCGGGGGCATGATGAGCGGGCGTTCTGCGGGCAACGCTCTCACGAAAATAACCGCAATTTTGGCCGTCTGCTTCTTCGCGACCAGCATGGGCTTGGCGTTGCTGGACAGGGGCAGCGGTGATTCGATTCTCCCCAATCTGCCCGGGCCAAGCAGCGACGGCATTACCACGCCCGCGCCCGCACCGGCCCCCATTCCTCAGCCTGACGATTCCGAACAATAGAAAGATTGTTTTTATTGTGCGGATGGGTTAAAATGTCCGTCCATGACGCGGTATGTATTCATTACCGGCGGCGTGGTCTCCTCGTTAGGGAAGGGACTTGCATCTGCCGCTCTCGGGGCTCTGCTACAGGCACGGGGCCATCGGGTTCGGCTTCGAAAACTCGACCCCTATCTCAACATTGACCCCGGCACCATGAACCCCCTTCAGCACGGCGAAGTCTTCGTCACCGACGACGGCGCCGAGACCGATTTGGATCTCGGGCATTATGAACGCTTCACTGGTGTTCCGGCCGGACGTGGCGACAACATCACGGCCGGACGCATATACCGCGACATCCTCGCACGAGAACGTCGAGGCGATTACCTCGGCAGAACAATCCAAGTCATCCCGCATGTCACCGATGCGATTAAGGAATTCATCCTCGAAGACAGTGATGGTGTTGACTTCATGCTGTGCGAGATTGGCGGAACCGTCGGTGATATCGAGAGTTTGCCGTTTCTCGAAGCCATCCGGCAGCTCGGACGCGAGCTTGGAGACGAGCACGCCGTGTTCATTCATCTAACGCTCGTGCCGCATCTCTCCGGCAGCGGCGAGTTAAAAACGAAACCGACGCAGCATTCGGTCAAAGAATTACTCTCGATTGGTATTCAGCCGGACATACTGCTCTGTCGCTGCGACAGGGTTATCCCCGTTGACGAGCGTCGCAAGATAGCGTTGTTCTGCAATGTTCCCGAAGACGCGGTGATACAGGCTTTGGACGTCGATGTGATCTATGATGTTCCCAATGAATACCACCGTGAAGGTCTTGACCGCGTGCTCCTGCGGTGTTTCGGCATGGATGCGGGCGCCGCACCGGACTTGTCGCGTTGGGAGGATGTGGTCGAACGTATCCGGGCGCCCGAAGGACGCGTCTCCATCGCCGTTGTCGGCAAATATATGGGAATGCAGGATGCATATAAATCCCTGGTTGAGGCGCTCACGCACGGAGGCGTTGCCCATAACGTCGGCGTCGACCTCCATTGGATCGACGCCGAACTCTTTGAAGGCAATGCCGACAATGCCGCGGCATTGGAGGGCATTCACGGCATCTTGGTTCCCGGAGGCTTCGGGCGCCGGGGTATGGAGGGCAAAATTGCGGTCTCGAAACTGGCGCGCGAGCGGGCGCTTCCTTATTTCGGCATATGTTTGGGGATGCAGATGGCGGTTCTTGATGTTGCTCGTAATCTCGGCGGCGTAAGTGACGCGATATCCTCTGAGTTCGGCGAAGGTGTCCGCGGCAAATTGCTGGTAGGGCCGCTCAACCGCCTTCGTGCAAACGCCAATGGCATGGGAGGCGTCGAGGGCGACATCGAAAGCGGCGATTTGGGGGGCACCATGCGTTTGGGTTCATGCGAGGCGGTTTTGTCGGAAGGAAGCCATGTTGCACGGATTTACGGCGTGCTGCACGTAAAAGAACGCCATCGGCATCGCTGGGAAGTCGATGCCCATTACAAAGACGTGCTCGAACAAAGCGGCCTGCGCATATCGGGATGGTCGCCGGACGGCTCATTGCCCGAGGTTGTCGAGATGGAGTCCCATCCTTGGTACATCGGCGTTCAATACCATCCCGAGTTAAAGTCTCGGCCTTTTGAGCCGCACCCGCTGTTTGCGTCTTTCGTTGGAGCTGCTCTCGAGCAGAGTCGTCTGGTATGAGCGCGTTAAACGAGAAGGTCGCCGTTGGCGGGGCGAGTTTTGGCAATGCCCTGCCGTTGAGTTTGATAGCGGGCCCTTGTGCCCTCGAGTCGCGCGACCACGCCATCGAGATGGCATCGGCGTTGCGCGAAATAACCGCACGCGTCGGCGTTGGCTTCATCTACAAAACCTCCTTCGACAAGGCCAACCGCACAAGCGCGTCCTCGGCGCGGGGCATCGGAATCGACGAAGGCTTGCCGATACTGGCGCAAGTGCGCGAGCAAGTCGGCGTCCCCGTGCTTACGGACGTCCACGAGAGCGGACAGTGCGAACGCGTGGGCGAAGTGGTGGATGTGCTGCAGATACCCGCATTCCTGTGCCGCCAGACGGATTTGTTGGTTGCGGCGGCGCAAACCGGTCGCGTGGTGAATGTGAAGAAAGGGCAGTTCCTTGCGCCGTGGGACATGAAAGCGGTAGTGGAAAAGGTCGCTGCCGCAGGCGGCCGTGATGTGCTCGTCACCGAGCGTGGCAGTTGCTTTGGCTACAACATGCTGGTCTCGGATATGCGCGCGCTGCCGATATTGGAGCAATTGCGGGTGCCGGTGATATTTGATGCAACGCATTCGGTTCAGTTGCCGGGCGGGCGCGGCACGGCATCGGGGGGCGAGCGCGAAATGGTTCCCGTGCTGGCAAGGGCCGCAGTGGCGGTTGGCGTGGCGGGGCTGTTTGTGGAGACGCACCAGGATCCGGATAACGCTCCCTCGGACGGCCCCAACATGGTCAAACTGCACGAGTTGGAAGCGTTTCTGCGTGAGTGGGTTGCTCTCGATGCGTTGCGGAAAAACTGCTAGGATTGGTACATGAGCGCGATTTTGGATATCACGGCGCGCGAGATTTTGGACTCTCGCGGTAATCCGACCCTGGAGGCTGATGTCACTCTTGAGGACGGCGCGCTCGGGCGCGCGTGCGTTCCTTCGGGGGCGTCGACCGGTGCGCATGAGGCTCTTGAACTGCGTGACGGGGACAAGTCCCGTTATCACGGCAAAGGCGTGCTGAAGGCGGTAAAGGCGGTTCGCGGCGAGTTGAACGACCTGCTTAAAGGTCGCGAGTGGCGTCAGGGCGAACTTGATGATGCGATGGTTGCCTGCGACGGTACGCAAAACAAATCGCGTCTTGGTGCGAATGCATTGCTGGGAGTTTCTCTCGCACATGCGCGCGCGCGCGCGAAGTCTTCGGATGTTCCGCTGTGGCAGCAGCTCGGCGGTTCGAACGCCTGTCTGCTGCCGACTCCCTTGATGAACCTTCTCAATGGCGGACGCCATGCTGATAACGCCGTCGACATTCAAGAGTTTATGGTTGCACCGGTGGGCGCACCAAATTTTGCCGACGCTGTCCGCATAGGTGCAGAGGTGTTTGTTTGCTTGCGCGAGGAGTTGCAACGCGGCGGAATGAACACCAACCTGGGGGACGAGGGAGGTTTTGCTCCCGACTTGAACGCCGCCGAGCAGGCTCTCGATCTGATACTCAAGGCCATCGAATCCGCTGGATACATACCGGGCGAGGACGTTGTTCTCGCCCTTGATGTTGCGGCGAGCGAGTTGTTCGAATCCGGCAACTACATGTTCGCAGGCGAAGGTAAAAGCCGGACGAGCAAGGAGTTAATCAAATATTATGAGTCATTGGCGTCAAGCTATCCGATTTTCTCCATCGAAGACGCCCTCGGCGAAGATGATTGGGAAGGCTGGTGCGAATTGACGTCAACGCTCGGTGACAAATTGCAGTTGGTCGGTGACGATCTCTTTGCGACCAATCTGCGTCGGCTCGAGCGTGGTGTCGGCGAAGGTGCGGCAAACGCGATTCTTTTGAAATTAAACCAGATAGGAACCTTATCCGAGACATGGCGCACGCTCAACTATGCCCGTTCAAACGGCTTCGGTTCAATAATCTCGCATCGCTCCGGCGAGACCGAGGATGATTTCATCGCGGATCTGTCCGTTGCCGGACATAGCGGACAAATAAAAACAGGTTCTCTCGCGCGTTCGGAGCGCTGCGCCAAATACAATCGACTGATCCGTATCGAGGAGACGTTGGGCGCCGGCGCGGACTATGCGGGCCGAATGATTCTCAAGGCGAAGGTATAAGGACATGCCGCAGCGCCGCATCAAACCGATATTGTTGCTGACGGCTTTGTTCGCCGGGGTGGTTTATTTTTCCTATCACGGGCTTTATGGCAAGCGGGGTTTTTTCATTCATGGCGAACTGCAGGAACGTCACGTAAATTTGAGCGAGGAACTTGAGCGTTTGCGCCATGAACGCCGGGGTTTGGAGAAGCGCATTGACGCGATGGATTCCAACGCCTTGGACCCCGATTTGCTGGACGAGGAAGTGCGTCGGGCGTTGCGTTATTCCGAACCCGATGAAATCATTGTATTTGAGGAGATGATTCGCTAACCTTGCAGGCGGGGTTGGCGGACTTTCAAGGAGAAATCTATGGCTCGCGCAAAAACGGCGCGGAAGACCGCGCAGAAGTCCAAGGCGAAAACAAAAGCCCGGACCAAGACCAAAACATCCTCTCCTTCGCGGATGAAGGATGATGCGTTCTTGCAGGCTTATCGCGACATGCTGCTGATTCGACGCTTCGAGGAGCGGGCAGGCCAGATGTACGGGATGGGGCTGATAGGAGGCTTCTGCCACCTGTACATTGGGCAGGAGGCTGTCGTGGTGGGCCTGCAATCGGCACTGCAGGAAGGCGACCAGGTTATCACCGGCTACCGCGACCACGGGCATATGCTCGCGTGCGGAGCGACGCCGAATGAAGTTATGGCGGAACTTACGGGCCGCCAAGACGGATGCTCTCGCGGCAAGGGGGGCTCAATGCACATGTTCGCCATTGATAAAGGTTTTTACGGCGGGCATGGAATCGTCGGCGCGCAAGTGCCCCTCGGCACCGGTCTCGCTTTCGCCAACCGTTACCGCAAACAGAAGAATGTCTGTCTTGCGTATTTCGGAGACGGGGCCGCCAACCAGGGGCAAGTTTACGAGAGTTTCAACATGGCGGAACTATGGGACCTGCCGGTCATCTATGTCATTGAGAACAACCGTTACGCCATGGGGACGAGTTTGAAGCGTGCTTCGGCGCAGACGGATCTCTCCAAGCGCGGCTTGAGCTTCGATATACCCGGCGAGCAGGTCGACGGTATGGATATCGAGGCGGTTCGTGAGGCGGGCTTGCGTACGGTCGCTTGGTGCCGCGAGGGCAAGGGCCCCTACATACTCGAGATGATGACCTATCGCTATCGTGGACACTCGATGTCGGACCCGGCGAAGTATCGAGAACGTGGCGAGGTTGACGAGGTTCGACAGACGCGCGATCCCATCGATCATGCGGGACGGCTTTTGATCGAGCGCAAACTGGCGGACGAGGCCCGGCTCAAGGAGATTGACAAAGAAGTCCGCGCGGTTGTCGCGGATGCGGCGGCGTTCGCGCAAGACAACCCCGAGCCCGATGCCGCCGAGCTCTACACGGATATTTATCTATGAGGTGTGCCGATGCCCGTTGACATTCTCATGCCGGCACTTTCGCCGACAATGCAGGAAGGTTCCTTGCGCCGCTGGCTGGTGAAGGAAGGTGATACGGTTGCCTCGGGCGATGTCATCGCCGAGGTCGAAACCGATAAGGCGACAATGGAGGTCGAGGTGGTTGACGAGGGTCGCATCGGCCGGATTGTCGTGCCCGAGGGAGAGAATGTTCCGGTGCGTTCCGTTATAGCGGTGTTGCTGCAAGACGGCGAGGAGATGTCGGCGGCGGCCTCCGCGAACGGCACGGATGATTCCCCTGTGCCAAAACAAAAACAAGAGGCGGAAGACAGAAAAGAGTCGCAATCGCCGCCGCCGAGCCCGCCAAAACTGGAAATTCCCAACGAAGGCATGGAGTCTTCCTGGACAAAATCGACTCCGGTGGTTTCGATGAGCGTGCGCGAAGCCTTGCGCGATGCGATGGCAGAGGAGATGCGCCGCGATGACCGGGTGTTTCTGTTTGGCGAGGAGGTCGGAGAATACCAGGGCGCATACAAGGTTTCGCAAGGATTGCTCGAAGAATTTGGCGAGAATCGGGTTTTCGATACGCCGATAACCGAGCACGGCTTTACGGGTCTGGCGGTCGGCGCCGCATTTGCGGGGTTGCGTCCGGTTGTGGAGTTTATGACTTTCAATTTTGCGATGCAGGCGATGGATCAAATCATCAACTCTGCCGCGAAGATGTTGTACATGTCGGGAGGCAAGCTGAGTTGTCCGATAGTTTTCCGTGGACCCAACGGCGCGGCGGCGCGGGTGACGGCGCAGCATAGCCAGGATTATTCGGCTTGGTATGCGCACATACCGGGCTTGAAGGTTGTCGCACCCTATACGGCATCGGATGCGAAGGGATTGTTGAAGGCAGCCATTCGCGATCCGAATCCGGTCGTGTTTTTGGAAAATGAAATTCTCTACGGACACAGTTTCGATGTACCCGAGGTGGATGACTGGATTCTGCCCATCGGAAAAGCGAGGGTATTGCGTGCGGGTGCGGATGTCACCATCGTGAGTTACTCGCATGCATTGACGTTTGTGCTGGAAGCCTGCGAAAAACTTTCAAGCGAGCACGGCATTGAGGCGGAAGTGATAGATCTGCGCTCGTTGCGTCCGCTCGATATGGAAACAATTTTAGAGTCCGTGCGCAAAAGCAACCGCATCGTTGTTGTCGAGCAGGGCTGGGGTGTGTGCGGCATCGGTGCGGAGGTTTCCGCCCGGGTGTGTGCCGAAGCGTTCGATTATTTGGACGCGCCTCCGATGCGCGTATCGGGCGAGGATGTTCCGATGCCCTATGCCGCCAACCTGGAGGCGCTCGCGCTGCCGGATGCAAATCGCGTTATCGAGGCGGCGCGCGCCGTTTGTTATGCGGAATAACCGAGGATGAGTATCACGTTGAAACTTCCTTCGCTTTCACCGACGATGACGGAGGGCACTATTTCCAAGTGGCACGTCAAGGAAGGTGATAGTGTTTCGCCCGGTGACATTCTCGCCGAAATAGAAACCGACAAGGCGACAATGGAGATGGAAGCGGTGGATTCGGGGACAATCGGAAAGATATTGGTTGTGGTGGGCACAAGTGCTCCTGTTCACACGCCGATAGCGGTTTTGCTGGAGGAGGGCGAAAGCGAGACGGATGCCGCTGCCGAAGAAGCTCCTGCCGGGGCAAAGGCCGAAGGGAAAAAAACCGCGAAGAAAAAGACCGCGCAAAAGGAGGAGCTGAAAAAGACGGCGCCGAAGATAACGGCGGCTCCTTCGCCGACTCCGATGCCGCCATCGCCGCCGCCTTCCGGGCGTATCTTTGCGACTCCCTTGGCGCGTCGGTTGGCCAAGGAGAAAGGAATTGCGCTAAATCAGATTCAAGGGAGCGGGCCGCATGGAAGAATTGTAAAGCGTGACGTGGAGACGGCAACGCCCGCGGTCGCCCCGGGTGCTTCGACTCCCGCCCTTGACCCGCGCAGTTTTTATCCGTCCGACAGTTTTGAAGAGATTCCCCTCGATAATATGCGCCGCGCAATTGCAAGGCGTTTGACGCAGTCGATGCAAGAGGCTCCACATTATTATTTGACGGTTGATTGTCGGATCGATTTACTAACGCAGGCGCGCAAGCGTTTGAACGAGCGGCGCGAGAAGAATAAATCGGGTGCGAGACTGTCGATAAACGACTTTTTGTTGCGTGCGACGGCTTTGTCGCTCATTGAATTTCCTGATGTTAATTCGAGTTGGGCGGATGCGGTGTTGTTGCGTCACCGCCATGCCGACATTTCACTCGCGGTTGCCCTTGAGGGCGGGGGGTTGATTACACCGATAATTCGCGGAGTCGAGTCAAAGGGCTTGTCACAGATATCAACGGAGTCGCGTGATTTGATAACGCGTGCCCGCGAGCGCAAACTCGATCCTGAAGAATACGAGGGGGGAACTTTCACCATTTCCAATTTGGGGATGTTCGGCATTCGTGAATTCACTGCGGTCATCAATCCGCCGCAATCTGCGATCCTGGCGGTCGGTGCCGGTCGCAGGGTTCCGGTGGTTTCGGATAGCGGCGAGACGAGCGTCGCCGAGGTAATGACTTTGACATTGTCTTGCGACCACCGTGTGATTGACGGAGCTTTGGGCGCCCGCTTTCTGGGGTCTTTGCGTGAGCGCATCGAAGACCCTTTTACCTTGCTGTTATGAGGACATGGGCGTGAGCAAATATGACGTCGTGATTATCGGCTCCGGTCCCGGCGGTTATGTCGCCGCGATACGGGCCGCGCAGTTGGGCTTGAAGACGGCGGTTGTCGAGCGCGAACATCTCGGCGGTATCTGTCTGCACTGGGGTTGCATTCCGACGAAAGCGTTGTTACGCAGCGCCGAGGTCTATCACCTGCTGGAACACTTGGATGAGTTCGGCCTTTCGGCGCAGCGTCCGGGTTTTGACATAAGCGCCATTGTCAAACGCAGCCGTAAAATATCGAAGCGTTTGGGCGACGGGGTGAAATCCCTATTAAGGAAAAACAAGGTGGATGTGCTTTTGGGCGAAGGTCGTCTGGGCGGTTCAGGCGTCGTGGTTGAGACGAGCGACGGGCGCAAGGAGTTGGCATCGGCGAACGTCATCGTTGCAACGGGTGCGCGTGCACGAGTGCTGGACGGCTTGAAGCCGGACGGCGCCGCGATATGGGATTACAAGAGCGCGATGGTTCCCGAATCTTTGCCGAAGTCGCTGTTGGTAGTGGGTGCGGGTGCGATTGGCGTTGAGTTTGCGAGTTTTTACAAGAGTTTTGGTGCGGAGGTGTGCTTGTTGGAGACGGCTGACCGCGTTTTGCCGGTTGAGGACGCCGAGATTTCCGCGCTCGCGCGCAAGGCGTTCGAGAAGCAGGGTATGCGCATTTTGACGGGTGCAACGCTTGTTTCGGCAAAAGCGGAGTCCAAGGGCAAGTCGGTCCGTGTTCGCATGAAAGACAGCGCCGGCAAGGAGTCGGAAGAGGTTTTCGAGCGTGTGATCTCCGCTGTTGGCATTGTCGGCAACATCGAGGGCATCGGCTTGGAGGAGGCCGGTGTGCAGACCGAGCGCGGGCACATCAAGGTCGATGCGCACATGTTGACAAGTGCACCGAACATTTACGCAATCGGGGATGTCGCCGGACCTCCATGGTTGGCGCATAAGGCAAACCACGAGGGCGTGTTGGCGGCGGAGCGGATTGCCAAGCATGAAGGCGCGCATCCGCTTGACTATACATCCATTCCGGGATGCACCTATTGTCGTCCGCAAATTGCGAGCATCGGGATGACCGAGGAGGCCGCTATCAAGGCCGGACACAAGCTTCGCGTCGGACGCTTTCCGTTTATCGGTAACGGCAAGGCACTGGCGTTGGGCGATCCGGAAGGTTTGGTGAAGACAATTTTCGACGAAAAGACCGGCGCGCTATTGGGAGCGCACATGATAGGCGCGGAGGTTACCGAATTGATTCAAGGTTACGCCATTGCGCGCACGCTGGAGAGCACGGAAGCGGAGTTGATGCAGACGGTCTTTCCGCATCCGACGTTAAGCGAGATGATGCATGAGTCGGTGCTGGATGCCTATGGCCATGCATTACACATGTGAGGCGTAACGATGACGGTTTTGATTGACACGCTTTCAGACAAAGATGTGCGACCGCGCCATCCCGAGAAGATGCGTATTGAAGAGACGCCCACGCCGCGCAAGCCAGATTGGATTCGAGTGCGGGCGCCGGGATTGGGTGGCGAATACGGAAAGACTCGCGATATTCTTCGTTCGCACGGGTTGGTGACAGTGTGCGAGGAGGCGGGCTGTCCGAACATTTCCGAGTGTTGGGCGCAAAAACACGCGACCATGATGATTATGGGGGAGGTATGCACGCGGGCATGCGCTTTTTGCAATGTTCGAACGGGCATGCCCGAGCCGCTTGAGACGGATGAGGGCGAGCGCGTCGGCAAGGCGGTTGCGGAGCTGGGGTTGTCGCACGTGGTAATCACTTCGGTTGATAGGGACGACCTGGCCGATGGAGGCGCTGCGCATTTTGCCTGCGTGGTTCGAGAAGTTCGGGCGCGCACGCCGAAAACAACGATAGAAATTCTCACGCCGGACTTTTTGCGCAAGGACGGCGCGTTGGGAATTTTGCTGCAGGAGCGCGTTGACGTGTTTAATCACAATCTCGAAACCGTTCCGCGGTTGTATCCTTCCATTCGGCCGGGGGCGCGTTATTATCATTCGTTGCGTTTGTTGGAGCAAGCCAAAGAGATAGACAAGCGCGTCTTTACCAAGTCGGGTTTGATGGTGGGTCTGGGAGAGACGCGCGAAGAGATTTTGCAAGTCATGGATGATATGCGCTGTGCCGGCGTTGATTTCATCACTATCGGACAATATCTTCGGCCCACGCGCCGTCACGCTCCCATTGACCGTTTCGTCGCGCCCGAAGAATTTGACACCTATCGCGAGATTGCCGCGGCAAAAGGATTTCTTTTGGCGGCGAGCGGCCCGATGGTGCGCTCGTCTTATCATGCCGGGGAGGATTTTCGGCGCTTGCAGGCAAGCCGCTTGGCGCAACAGTCTTGATATTGTGCCGACCTATACGGAGAAACGCTTTGCACCCTTTACGCCATCCGAGATGTTCGAATTGGTCGGGGACGTTGGAAAATACCCGCAGTTTTTGCCTTGGTGCTCGGATGCGCGGGTGGGGGAGTTGCAGAGCGCGCAGGATGGCCGGGAATTTTTTGATGCAGAACTCAGCGTTGCCTATAAAGCGTTACGCCAGCGTTTTCTCTCCCGAGTCTTTCTCGATCGAGAAAATTTGAAGATTGATATAGGTTATCTTGATGGGCCTTTTCGAACGCTCAGCAACCGATGGGCCTTTCTCCCGAAAGAAGAGGGAGGCGTCAAGGGTGTTGAGGTTGATTTTTTCATTGAGTTTGTGTTCCGCTCGAGAATGTTGGGCTACGTTGCCGAACCCTTGTTCGGCGAAGCCGCAAAGCACATGACCGGGGCGTTTTTTCAACGCGCCGAATTCCTTTATGGTGCAACCTCCCGGTCCGTTTGAGATGGGTGCCGCCTGTGTTATATTTTTAATGGTTACGTAAAAGGAGAATTCTCAATGCTGTCTGATTTAACCGTCTTGGAAGAGGCTATTTTTCATGTAGTGGCACTTCTCTCCAATCTTTTTGTGTTTGCGATTGGGTTGGTTTGCCTCTTTTTGGTGGGGGTTTATATTGTTGATCGTACGCAAACGAAACATGCAATCCGGCGCAATTTTCCGATTATTGGACGTTTTCGTTATTTATTCGAGAACCTCGGTGAATATTTTCGCCAGTATTTCTTCGCTATGGACCGCGAAGAAATGCCCTTCAATCGAGCGCAAAGAAGCTGGGTCTACCGGGCGGCCAAAGGCGTTGATGACACGGTTGCGTTTGGATCGACCAACGACATTGAAGCACGCGGAACCATCCTGTTTGTGAATTGTCCGTTTCCCACTCTCGAGGAAGACGCAACCGACCCCGAAGACGTCACCATCGGGAAATACAGCCGGTATCCTTATACGACGAATTCGCTCTTCAATGTCTCCGGTATGAGTTATGGAGCAATATCAAAACCCGCCGTCCGGGCGCTTTCAAGGGGTGCAAGCATGGCAGGATGCTGGATGAACACGGGTGAAGGCGGGCTTTCCCCTTATCACCTTGAAGGCGGCGCCGACATCGTTTTTCAAATCGGAACCGCCAAATATGGCGTTCGAACGCGCGACGGCGCCCTCAGCGACGAGAAGCTCAAAGAGGCTGCCGCGCACGAACAGGTCAAAATGTTCGAAATTAAACTCTCCCAGGGCGCAAAACCCGGTAAAGGTGGAATCCTTCCCGGCGGCAAAGTTACCAAGGAAATCGCCGCTATTCGAGGTATTGACGCCGGCGAAGATTCCATCAGTCCCAATCGTCATCCTGACGTCGATAGTATTGACGACCTTCTCGACATGGTGCATCGGGTGCGGGAAGTCACCGGAAAGCCTACGGGATTCAAAATGGTTCTTGGTGCTTACGGATGGCTCGACCGTTTTTGCGAGGAAATCCACAAACGCGGAATCGAAAACGCGCCCGATTTTATCACCCTCGACTCCGGCGACGGTGGAACCGGCGCCGCCCCCATGGCGCTCATCGATTCGGTCGGATTACCCATCTCTGAAAGTCTTCCGCGGCTTGTCGATGTGCTTGTGCGATACGGCCTGCGAGAGCGTATCAGGATTGTCGCAAGCGGCAAACTCATCAACCCGACCGAAATCGCATGGGCGTTCTGTATAGGCGCGGACTTTGTCACATCCGCACGCGGTTTCATGTTTTCGCTCGGATGCATCCAGGCTCTGCAGTGCAACAAAAACACTTGTCCCACCGGCATCACCACTCACGACCACAGGCTTCAGGCCGGCCTTGTTCCTGAAGATAAAGCTGTTCGAGTCGCACGCTACGCCCAGCGCATCACGCATGATGTGTGTATGATCGCGCACTCTTGCGGCGTCCCCGAGCCGCGAAAGTTGCGGCGCTATCATGCCTGTCAGGTTCACAACGACGGCCATGCTCTCAGTTTGCAGGATTTGTATCCGCCGCCGTCGCCGCCTCTATCCTGACGGCGTTTCCCGGGGGCGGCGGTCTTGTGCACAGGCATAAGCCGCTCCCGATGCCGCCAGCAACAATGCGAGCATTGCAAAGATGCCACGATAGGCACTCTCGGGCGTGGCGGCGTCCGGATGCGGTAGAAAAAACTGCAATATGAATCCGCTTAAACTTTGCAACAAAAACACTCCGAGAATGTTCATCATATTAAAGAGTGTGATGCCGCGACCGGTGAGTCTGTCCGGAAACAGGGAACGTCCGTGCGCAAGCAATGCAGGCATGTAGCCTGCAAAAATTCCCTGGGCCACGAATAATGCAATCACGGTCGTACTTGACGGGCCCGGCAAAATCGCAAGTGTGAGCATCACCGCAACCGATACGCTCGTGCCGATAAGAACGGGAATCCGGCGTGAATTCATCCATACATCCGCGTTTGACCACAACAATATTGCGCACGTGTGAACGAACGAAACCAGCAAAAGCGCGTCGCCGCGAGCCTCAAGTCCAAAGCCGTGCACATCGGCAAGATAGGGTGAAAACCACAATCCCAATAACGTCACAAAACACGCATATCCGGTAATGTTTAGTGGTAACAATTTTTTTACATCCGGATGTAGCAGGACTTCCCTGAGACCTTGCAGGGCTTGTCCCCAGCTTTCCTTGGGGTGGGGCGTGTGTCCTTCGGGAGCATCGCGGATAAACGCATACACCGTCCATGCCACCAAGATCGAAAGAATCGCAAAACACCAGAAACTATTGCGCCACCCGATTGTTGCGGTGGCAAAAGCAAGGGGTGCGGTTGCGCTGATTGTGCCAAGCCCTCCAATTGCCATATGAAAACCCGTAATGCTTGCAAAACGCTCGCGTGCAAACCATCGGCTGTATAGCAGCATCGGCCCCATCAACAGAGGTGAACATCCTATGCCCATGAAGATGCGCGCGAGCATCATGTTTTCGAAGTTTTGAGCGATTGCAAACAAACCGCAGGAAAGCGCCGCCAGCAGCAAACCCAAAGATACGGTGAGTCGTGCGCCGAACCGGTCGAGACAAATCCCCAGCGGTAACTGCACGCATCCGAATGAGAGAAAGAAAACGCCGCTCAGCAATCCGAGGTCGGAGGGCTCCAAGCCGAAGTCACCGGCAAGGTCCGGCGCTATCACCCCGATGGAGTTGCGCAAAAACTGGCTGATTATATAGGCGAGACAGCAGGTCGTTACGATGATGAGGAGAGGTCGGTGAATTTGCATATAGGGAGAGTTTTTTGTATTCCTTGGTATAGGAGAGTCCTCAGAAAGAATCACTATAACAAAGGAGAACGCCGTGGAGAATACAGAGATTTTACGATTGCAGGAATATCTGCGGGGGCTGTTCAAGTTGCCGGAGTTGTCCGTGAGGCGGCGCGAGTTTAAGGACGACTCCGCAGAAGTCTATATCGGCGAGGAATTTATTGCCGTGCTGTTCCGTAACGAGGAGGAGGGCGAGGTTTCTTACGCCTTCGAGATGGCTATCCTCGATATTGACCTTCCTGCGGCACCTACGCTTTCGGAATGACAACATACCGGCTTGAGGGCGTCATGCCTTCGGGAGGGGGATGGGTGGCTCCCGGCGCCCATGTCATCGGGAATGTGGTGCTTGGGGAGGGCGCGAGCGTCTGGTTTGGCGCGGTGTTGCGCGGGGACAACGAGAGGATTGCGATTGGCGCCGGCAGCAATATCCAGGACGGTTGCGTGCTGCATACGGACCCGGGTTTTCCGTTATCGGTGGGCGAGAATGTAACGGTCGGACACCGGGCGGTTTTGCATGGATGCCGGGTTGAAGAGAGGTGCCTGGTAGGCATCGGCGCGATCATCTTGAATGGCGCGGTGATTGGACGGGAGAGTTTAATCGCCGCGGGTGCATTGGTGGGGGAGCGGGTGAAAATTCCCGAGCGCTCCCTTGTGCTGGGTGTTCCAGGGCGTGTGTTGAAACAGGTCACCGATGAGCAAGCGGAAGCCTTCGAGGCTGCTGCACAGGGATACATGGAGCGCGCGCGGAAGTATCGGGAAGAACTGCAAACGTTGTAAAAATGATTCGCTTTGCAGGCCGTTCGCCTGATTCGAATCATAGAAATTTTTCACATTTGATTACCGATATTTACAAAATCGGAAGCGTTGGAAAACGGATAAAATCGGCAATTTTACCTAATGCTTGCGGTCGGTGGCAAAGCGTACGGCGCCGCGCAGGGCATCGGCGTATTTTCCCTCAAAAGAAGCAAGGGAGTCGTGTGCAATGGTGCCGTACTCCTTTGCTTTTTCTAGCACCTTCGGCAACACATCGTGCTTTTCAACGAGTGACATTGCCGTGCTTAAGTCCTCTGTGCCGCGCTGTTGCGCCGCAAGTTTGTCGCGCCAAAAATTTTTTTCGTCGTCATTCCCGCGCGAGAACGCTAATAAAATCGGAAGCGTCACTTTTCCTTGCAGGAAGTCATTGCCGACCCATTTGCCTAGGCGGGCGCTTTCGCCGCCGTAATCGAGGGCGTCATCCACCAACTGAAATGCGATACCAAGATTGTGTCCGTAAACGCGCAATGATTCAACTTCGCGCGCGTTGCAATTTGCGACAATTCCGCCAACCGATGCCGCCGCCGAAAACAAAGTTGCCGTCTTTGTTTCAATCACGCGAAAATACTGCTCCTCACCGGCCTCCACATCTCCCAGGATTGCCAACTGCATCACTTCTCCTTCGGCGATTAACGCGGCTGCACGAGAAAGCACGCGCAACGCCTCCATCGAACCTGAGGCAACCATCATCTCAAATGCGCGTCCAAGTAAAAAATCCCCAACCAGCACGCTTGCCGGATTACCCCATATGCCTCGTGCCGTCGCGCGTCCGCGGCGCATGTCTCCCTCATCAACGACGTCGTCATGCAGCAAAGTTGCGTTGTGGAGAAACTCGACCGCCGCAGCCAGACGAATATGCTCCTTACCGGAATAATTCGACATTTTTGCGCATAGAATCGTTATTAGTGCACGCAATTGTTTGCCGCCCGAGAATATCATGTATTCCGAGAGTTCCGGTATCAGCGGCGCACTTGATCGAATGCGCTCACGCATCAGAGCCTCAAGAGCATCCAGTTCAGGGCGGGCCAAATCGCGCAGTTCTATTGCGGAAATGCGCGCCTCACGCTCGCGCGCCTCGTCAATCGATACGGTCTTCATAACATGTGTAATTTATGGCACAAATCATCCCTTGTAAATGCGGTAAAACGGATTATGCTTGCCGCTCCATCAACGGTTTGAAGGGTCAAAGCCATGCGTCTCGGCAATCTGGAAATCTTCACTGTCGGAAATCCCAAGCCGGGCAGGGGAGGGCGTTACTTTCTGTTCGTGAAAGCGACGTCGGCGTGCGGCGTTACGGGAGTCGGAGAGGCCTACGCCGCAAACGTCGGCCCCAAGGTGATGGAAGGAGTCATCAAGGACGTCTTTGAGCGATATTTCCTGAATGAAAGCCCGTTTCAAATCGAGAGCTTGTTTCGCCGTGTTTATGGTTCGGGATTTTCGCAGCGTCCCGATATAACCACTATGGGGGCGTTTAGCGCGCTCGAGATGTGCTGTTGGGACATCGTCGGCAAGGCGCTCGATAAACCCGTCTACATGCTGCTCGGCGGAAAGGTTCGAGACCGTTTGCGCTGTTACACATACCTCTATCCCGGCGATGAACAGGACGCGGAGCAATTTTATGCGGATGCGCAAATGTCTGCAGAGCGCGCGGCGGAGCTCGTCGAGGAGGGTTTCAGCGCGGTAAAGTTTGACCCCGCCGGAGCATATTCCGCATTCGGACCCGATCAACCCACGCCTGCCGTGCTCGAACGGTGCGAACAATTTATGCAACTCATACGCGAAGCCGTAGGCGAACGCGCCGATTTGTTGTTCGGAACGCACGGGCAGTTCACGCCCTCGGGGGCCTTGCGGCTGGCGCGCCGGATCGAGGCCTTCGAACCTCTCTGGTTTGAGGAGCCTGTCCCGCCCGACATGCCCGAAGCCATGGCAAAGGTCGCTGCAAACACCGACGTTCCCGTTGCGGCAGGCGAGCGACTTACAACAAAGTACGAATTCGCCAGGCTGCTCTCGTGCAATGCCGCATCCATTCTGCAGCCGGATCTGGGGCGCTCGGGCGGAATTTTTGAGGGCAAAAAAATTGCGGCACTCGCGGAAGTGCATCATGCGCAGATCGCTCCGCACCTGTATTGCGGCCCGATCGTTGCCGCTGCAAACATTCAACTTGCAACTTGCATCCCCAACTTTTTGATACTCGAGAGCATCGGCAAGATGGACGGTTTTCACGGCGAGCTTTTGCGCGAAGGTTTTCGCTGGGAGGAGGGCTATATCATCCCGCCTGATTCACCGGGACTTGGCATTGAGTTAAACGAAAAAGTCGCACGCGCCCATCCCTACAACGGTAACGGGCTGCATTTGGAAATGTCACGCGAACCCGTTGATTTCAAGCATGCGCAGCCTGCAGACGGTGCACGATGAAAGCCGCGCTTCTTGAGGCCTACAACGCACCCATGCCGGTGCGCGAGGTTGCCGACCCGCATGTATCCGAGCACGGCGTGATTGTGCGTGTGCTCGCATGCGGAATCTGCCGTTCCGACTGGCATGCATGGAAAGGGCATTGGGCGGACTTCTTCAAACTTCCCCATGTTCTCGGTCATGAAATGTGCGGCATTATCGAAGAAGTTGGCGGAGGAGTGGCACGTTTCTCCAAAGGCGAGCGTGTGCTCATTCCTTTCTGTGGCGGCGAAGGCACGTGCCCGCAATGCCGTGCCGGACGCTCCAATATCTGCGATTTCCCCTTCACGCCAGGATTTTCGCACTGGGGAGGCTTCGCCGAATATGTTGCCGTCCAACACGCCGATTTCAACCTCGCAACGCTTCCCGAAAACATTGATGACGTCGCAGCCGCAGGCATGGGTTGCCGATTCATCACGGCTTTCCACGCACTTGTTACGCGCGCCAACCTCAATGCCGGCGAATGGGTTGCCGTCTACGGGTGCGGAGGCGTGGGGTTGTCGGCTGTGCAAATCGCCGTGGCCGCCGGTGCTCATCCCGTTTGTGTCGACATCAGCGATGAGGCGCTCGCACTTGCCAAGACGCTTGGCGCCTACGCAACCATTAACGCCAAAGACATTGCCGATGCCCCCGAAGCCGTGCGTGACATCACCGGGGGAGGCGCGCACATCGCCCTTGACGCCCTCGGACACGAACAGACTTGCAGAAACGCCCTGTTATCGCTGCGCAAGCGCGGCCGCCATGTGCAGGTCGGCATGAGCGACGGCATTGACGCCATTGCGCTTCCGGTTGACAGCATCATTGAAAGAGAACTCTCCCTCATCGGTTCCAAGGGAATGCCCGCTAACAATCTCGACACACTGTTACGATTGGTTTCCGACGGGAGGCTTGACCCCCTGCAACTTGTTTCCAAAACGGTCAGTCTCGAGGAAACCGGCAATGTCCTGAGCGACATGAGCGATTTCAATACACAGGGCTTTGTCGTTATCGACCGCTTCTAAAAGGGTTCGGTCCCTTACGCCATCACCTCGGACGGTGCATAGGCGCGTTGCAGGTTGTTCTCAATCCTTTTGAGGGCGGATTCTTCGCTAATGCCGTGAATGACGGCAATTTCTTGAACGATGCGGTCAAGTGCGGCCTCATATAGTTGGCGCTCCGAATAAGATTGCTCGGCTTGACGGTGCGGCCGAAACAAATCCCGCGTTACTTCGGCAATCGAGATCAAATCCCCTGAGTTAATCTTCGTATTGTATTCTTGCGAACGACGTGACCACATGGTTCGCTTGACCTGCGCGCGACGGCGCAAAGTTTCCATCGCCTTGGTGACGACCGATCTTTCCGATAAGCGCCGCAATCCGACATTCTCCGTCTTAAGCAGTGGAATGCGCATGATGAATTTTTCACGCTCAAACTCAATCTTGGCCTGTTCCTGGAGCGTATCATCAATGGTTTGCTTGCTTATTTCAAGAATCTTTCCGACGCCATGGGGGGGGCATACGACGAACTCCCCCGCCCTAAAAGGCGCATCATTCCGCTTGGTACTGCCGCCTCTCCGAATATCGGCATGCTTTGCAGTTTTCGCTTTGGTGGCCGACGGTTTCTTTTTGACGGCAACCTTCTTCGTGCTCGGCCGGCTTCTCGAAGAAGACTTGGTTTTAACTTTAGCTTTAACCTTTACCTTGGTTTTGGCTTTTACTTTGGTTTTGACCTTGGTTTTTATTTTAGTTTTTGACTTAACTTTAACTTTGGCCTTGGCCTTCGAACTTGCAGGCCTCTTGGCCTTGGCTTTTACACCGATTTTTGCCTTTGTTCGTGATTTTGCACGCGCGGTTTTCTTCGTAGCCGACCGGCGCGCCGATGCTCTCGACCTGCTCGTGCTTGTCCTACTTGAAGCCGTGCGCTTCGACCCGCTCGCCGCTTTTTTTGCCGCAGGCTTGCTACTGTTCGAAACGCGCTTTTTGTTCGTTGTTTTCTTTTTCTTCTTTGATGTTGTCGTGCCGCTCATGTTCTAACCTTAACCTACCAATCGAAAAATCCGTCGCATGCCGTTTGAGGCAAGCAACACGCCGGAAAAATCCGGAACCAACTGGGATGGGAAATGTGGGGAAGGGGGATTCCCGGCGAATCTGCCTTCGCCGACACCGGAAATCTCTGAAATTCTTGCGCCTCTATCACCCAACGCGCGCCCGCTTGCGTTGCCGCGAAGGCGCCTATTTGTTTATCCCAGCGCGCAGTATAACCGATTCTCCTTCGGAAGCCAAGCGTTCACGGCGATTTGAGGAGTTTTCCCGCGGTTTTGGAGCGATTTTGAGGTATGCCGCCGGTGATTCGAAGGTGATTCAATCGCCTTCGCCGGGAGATTCGGAGAAAAAACGGGCAAATTTGTCCGATTCTTCCTTGAAGTCGTCGGCATCGGCGGGAGGGTCGTGCTTCTCGAGAATGTTTGGCCATTTCTGCGAGTATTCGGCGTTCAATTTCAACCACCGGCCGTCCGGGTCCTCATCATCGGGAATGATGGCATCAACAGGGCATTCGACGACGCAAACGCCGCAGTCAATGCATTCGTCGGGATGAATGACCAGCATATTCTCTCCCTCGTAGAAGCAATCGACCGGACATACCTCAACGCAGTCCGTATACTTGCAACGAATGCAAGACTCTGTTACCAGAAACGTCATTTCTCTTATCCTTCCATTCGAAGCAGCACTCGGCGGCGAGCTTCCCCCGCATCTTTGTCGCTAACATACAACAGTCCCGAAACCCTTCGCAACAAATTGGATTCGAAGTCTCCGATGACCCCGTCGCTGGCAACAACTTCCCACATCTTCTCCAGCAAGCCGATTTTGCGCTCGTATTCGTAGGATTCGTTTACGCGTTTTGTCCAGCGGAACAAATCGCTTGCTTCTTGTTCTTCCGAGACGGCCAGCGACAACAACGCCTCGGCTTCACCGGCATCCAGGTTGAATCCATCAACCGCCATTCGACGCAGCGCGGCTTCCTCGCGAGGATCGCATCCGTCCTCAATATAGGCTGCGGAGACGAGCAGGCATATAGCGGCAAAATCCCCCGCATCCATTCCGTCGCAGGGCGAAGGCGGGGACGGCTCCTCGGTCCGAAAGAAACGTAATATCTTTTCCATGCTACAAGCGATAGCATAAAAACCTCTCTTGACGAAATCGTAAACCCTCGCTATCGAAAGCATAACCATGACGCTAGATGCTCCCACCGTCGACATCCCCTTGCTGGAGGGGCTGCGCGACATTGCCCGCAATTACGACGCAATCCTGTGCGACGTTTGGGGGGTCATTCACAACGGCGAGCGCGCCCATCCCCGCGCCCTTGATGCGGTGCGGCGTTATCGGGACGGCGGAGGATGCGTGTTGTTGTTCTCGAACGCGCCTCGTTTGAACGCCTACGCGCGCATGTCGCTTGAAGCTCTCGGTGCGGGCGGCGACCTCTACGACGGGGTGGTCACTTCCGGGGATGTCACCCTTGAGGCGCTTGCATCCGGGCGTCTCGGACGCGCGTGCTTCTACCTCGGGCCCGGGCATGACCGGCGCTTTGTTGAAGAAAGCAACCTCAACGCCGTCAATGAAGACGCCGCCGAGTTCATCCTGTGTGTCGGACTTCGCGACGACGAGCGCGAAAAGGTGGAGGGATACCGGCCTTTGCTGCAACGAATGGCGATGCGTTCCGTACCCATGGTTTGCGCAAATCCCGACATCATCGTTGAGCGCGGCGAAAATCTCCTGCCGTGCGCCGGCGCGCTGGCGCGCCTGTACGAGACACTCGGCGGCAAGGTGCGCTACTTCGGCAAACCACACAAGGATATTTATCTTCATGCATGGAAAATCCTCGAAGGCAAGGTCGGAGGCATTCTCGACAAAAAACGCGTTCTTGCCGTCGGCGACGGCATTGCAACCGATATTCTCGGTGCGCGTGATTTCGGCATTGATGCTGTCTTTATCACCGGGGGTATCGCGGCCCTGGAGGTCGGCGACGATGCGCATACGCCGTCACCGCAACGCCTCAAGCGTTTTTACGAGGCGCACAACGTGCAGCCCGTTGCCGCAATGGCGCATCTTTCCTGGTAGCCGTTATGCGACTGTTGCGACGTTTTTCCCAAATGCCGGGCGACCTCAAAGGCGGGGCGTTCGCCATCGGCAACTTCGACGGTGTGCATCGGGGCCACCAGGCCGTCATTGACGCGGCGCGGCAATCGCGCAAGTCGCCACTGGGCGTTTTGCTGTTTGCGCCGCATCCGCGCAGATACTTTCAGCCCGACAAGCCGCTCCCGTGCCTGACCGATTTGCGTGCAAAACTTTGCCTGCTTGAGAGACTTGGGGTTGATATTGCGGTCGTTGCGCCGTTTGATGCAAGGATGGCGACGCGGTCGGCGGAATGTTTCGTACGCGAGGTCCTCGTTGAGCAACTCTGTGCGCGTCACGTCGCGGTGGGTTACGATTTCGCCTTTGGCAACAAGCGGCAGGGTGACGCGCAAACCCTGCAGCGGCTCGCCGGGCAAAACGGCATTGACATCGATATCGTCAAGCCGGTGGTTGCGAATGCGAAGCCCTGTTCTTCGACGCGCATCCGCGAGGCGCTTCACCTTGGCGACCTCGCCGGTGCCGCCGATATGCTCGGGCACCAATGGGGCATGGGCGGGCAGGTTGTTTACGGTGACGGCCGTGGACGCAAGCTCGGGTTCCCCACCGCGAACATCCCGCTTGAGGATTCGGCTCTCGGCGAGGCGTTTGCCTTGCCATTCGGCATTTACGCGGCATGGGTTTTCATCGAGACGACCGCCTCGAGCAAGGCTTATCGTGCGGCCCTGAATATCGGCTGGCGCCCGATGTTTGAGACCCGCCGACCCCTTCTTGAGGCGCATTTGCTTGGCTTCGACGGGAATCTCTACGGTCGGCGGCTCTGGGTTTTCCCGATGGCATTTCTGCGCGGCGAGGAAAAGTTCGGCAGCCTTGGCGCCCTTCGGCGGCAGATGCGCCTCGACTGCCTTGATGCGCGCAAACGGCTTGGGGAAACAAGCGGTCCTCCCGGCCTGTGAACATCGAATTTTAGAATTGTCGGCCATCTGTGCTACAAACTACCTTCAAGTCTTTCGTTTAGGGAAACATCATGGCATCAGACACGGCACCAGGCGAACCTCGCGACTATCGGGACACGCTGCTGCTTCCTCGCACCGACTTCTCCATGAAGGCGAATCTCCCGCGACTCGAGCCTGAACTGCTCGAGTTTTGGAAGGAGATTAATCTCCAGGAATGCTTGCAGGCGCAGGCATCCGGACGCGAGAAGTTCATTCTTCACGACGGACCTCCGTATGCGAACGGGCATCTCCACATCGGTAGCGCGTTCAACAAGATTCTCAAAGATGCGGTTGTTCGTTCGCGCTACATGCTTGATCTCGACTGCCACTATGTTCCCGGGTGGGATTGCCACGGGCTCCCCATCGAATGGCAGGTTGAAAAAAAATACCGCGATTCCGGGCGCAACAAGGACGACGTTCCCGTTCTCGATTTTCGCGCCGAATGTCGGGCGTTCGCGCAACATTGGATGTCGATACAGATGCAGGAGTTCAAACGTCTCGGAGTCGAAGGAAACTGGAAGCATCCGTATGTGACGATGGCGTATGAATCCGAGGCGGCGATTTCCGCGGAATTCCACGACATTGCCATGCGCGGGCTGGTGTATCGAGGATCGAAGCCCGTGATGTGGTCGGTGGTCGAGAAGACCGCGCTTGCCGAAGCCGAAGTCGAATACAAAGAGTATACTTCCAACAGCGTCTGGGTGAAATTTCCGGTGTCGCGTGCCGATGACGACATCCTGAGCGGAGCGCATTTGATCATTTGGACGACGACGCCTTGGACCATTCCCGCCAACCGTGCCATTGCCTGCGCCGCCGACCTCAATTACGGAATCTACGAATACAGCGGCGGACGCATCGTGGTTGCGAAGGCGTGCGCCGAGGCGGTGATGTCGGCGGCGGAGATTGCCGACTACAAGGAGGTCGGAAGTGTGTCGGGGAAGGCGCTTGCGAACGGGTGCGGGTGCGTGCATCCGCTTCGCGATGCCGGTTTGGGCGGTTACGGTTTTGATGTGCCGTTGCTGTGCGGCGATCATGTCACCGACAAAGAGGGTACGGGCTTTGTGCATACGGCTCCCGGCCACGGGCGCGAAGACTTCGAAGTTTGGATGGAGTACTGCAAAGCCGAGGGCATTGCTTCCGATATTTCCGAGATGGTTGATGCCGACGGCGTCTACACCGAAGCGGCGGCGGGTTTCACGGGCAAGCGCATTCTTACCCCCGAAGGCGAGCGGGGAGAGGCCGAAGGTGCCGTCATTGATGCGATGGATGCCGCGGGAATGCTGCTCGCGCGTGCACCCTTGCGGCATCAATATCCGCATTCATGGCGTTCGAAGACGCCGGTGTTGTTTCGAAACACGCCGCAGTGGTTTATCGCTCTCGATCAGTCCGCTGCAAACATGAAAGGGAGCGATTCCCTGCGACAACGCGCATTGAAGTCGGTCGGCGCAACGCGCTTCTATCCTGATTCCGAGCAAAACCGTTTGCATGACATGGTCTCTCATCGTCCCGACTGGGTCATCTCGCGGCAGCGCGCATGGGGTGTGCCGCTCACAATCTTTCGCAATCATAAAAACGGAGTTGTCCTCCCCGGGCTTGAGGCGGTCGAGCGTTACGGAGAAGGCGTCTGCACGCAAGTGCGCGAGCGCATCAAGACCGCTTTTGAAGCCGAAGGCTCGGATGCATGGTTTGCGCCCGGTGCGCGGGAGCGTTTCCTTGACGGATTGGACGGCATCGATCCGCAAGAATGGGAGCAAGTAAGCGATATTCTCGATGTGTGGTTTGAGTCCGGTGCGACGCATGCGTTCGTTCTCGAGCAACGCGAGGAACTTGCTTGGCCCGCCGCGCTTTATCTCGAGGGCACCGACCAACACCGCGGATGGTTCCAGTCTTCGTTGCTCGAGTCCTGCGCTACACGCGGACGCGCCCCTTATGACGCGGTGCTCACGCACGGTTTTGTCGTTGACGGAGAAGGTCGCAAAATGTCGAAGTCGCTGGGCAACACCATTGCGCCGCAAGAGGTCGTTGAGCAACATGGCGCCGACATACTGCGTCTGTGGGCGCTCGGCTCCGACTACACCGAAGAACTTCGCATTTCGAATGAAATTCTGAAGTCGAGCGTTGACTCGTATCGAAAGCTCCGAAACGGATTTCGATTCATGCTGGGAAATCTCCACGGTTTCGACGAAAGCGAGCGCATTGACGCCAAGGAAATGCCTGAACTCGAGCGGTGGCTTCTGCACCGTCTTTGGGAAATGGACAAATCGTTGCGGGAAAATTACAAAGAGTTTGCGTTTCAAAGAGCCTACCGTGACATCTTTCATTTTATGACGTTGGATTTATCGGCGTTCTATTTTGACGTGCGCAAGGACTCGCTCTATTGCGATGCCGTTGACGACCCGCGTCGCCGGTCATGCCGAACGCTTTTGGACGAATTGTTCCGGCGATTGAACTGCTGGCTGGCACCGTTGTTGTGTTTCACCATGGAGGAAGCCTATCGTTCGCGTTACGGCGATGCCGCCGTCGATGCTTCCGTGCATTTGCAAATCTTTCCGGAGACTCCTTCTTCGTGGCGTGATGACAATCTCGGAGAGAAGTGGAGGCGGCTTCGCCAGCTTCGCCGTGTTGCAACCGGCGCGTTGGAGGTCGAGCGTCGAGAAAAGCGAATCGGGTCGTCGCTGGAGGCTGCACCATGCCTGTTTCTCGAGCTCGACGAGGACATCAAGTCCCTTGAGGGCATCGATCTCGCCGAGTTGCTGATAACCTCTTCGGCGCGGTGGGAAAAAGGAGGCGCTCCCGCCGAAGCTTTCCGTTTGCCCGAGGTTTCCGGCATCGGCGTCGTCGTCGAGACGGCGACGGGTAATAAATGCCGTCGCTGCTGGAAGATTTTGCCCGAAGTTGGCACAGACCCGAACTATCCCGAACTTTCCAGGCGCGATGCCGATGTCGTCCGCAAACTCGATGCCAAAACGTCCTGAATGGCTGCGCCTGTGGGGGAGGCGTTCGGCGCTTGGCGCGATAATCGCGCTGGCGGCGTTTTTGGCCGATACCCTCTCTAAAACCTATCTTATTGGCCTTCTCCACGGGCGTTTTCCCCCAAAAATCACCGTTACCCCCTTCTTTGACATCGTTTTGTCTTGGAATAAGGGCATCAGTTATGGTATCCTTGCATCCAACCAGTGGTTTGCCCAGCCCGCCCTGATCGGCATTGGCGCATGCATTATCGTGATTTTGCTTGTGTGGCTCGCGCATACTCGGAATGTTTTTGTTGCGGTTGCGCTTGGGATGGTGATCGGGGGTGCGGTCGGGAATCTCTGGGACAGGATTCGTTTTGGGGCGGTGGCGGATTTTTTCAGTTTCCATGCGTGGGGATTTTATTGGTATATTTTCAACGTAGCGGATGTCTGGATCGTTATTGGAGGGGCGGTGTTGGTTTGGCATAGTGCCGGGTTTAAACATAGGAGATGAAAGAGTGAAAAAGTATTTCTGTGTCGTGGCTGTTTTGGCGATGATGGTTTTGTCCGGTTGTGACAATGTCAAGAACGTTTTGTCTTTTCCGCGGGGAGGTCCGGATGAGTTTTCCGTGACAACCAACCGGCCGTTGGTGATACCGCCGGACTACACCCTTCGTCCGCCGGGAGAGAATGCGGGTGTTGTCAATTCCGGTGTTGCCGAGACGCTTTTCCAAGGGGAAGCGGATTCGGACGAGAGCGCGGATGGCGACAAACGCGACAATCTTACCGCCGGCGAGGAAGCGCTCTTGCAGCATCTTGAGAATCTTAAAAAAGATCGTGCGAGCGCGCCTGCGCCGGGTAGTTCATCGGCGAGCGGCGCGGCCGGCGGCGATCCGGTTGTTGACGCGCTGGGGGAGGCAAGGCGGCTCGAGACCGGCGAGGAGGGGGGCACTCCGGCGATTGAGAAGAGTGCGACCGAGGGGGGCGCAAAGGTCGAGAGTATTTTCGGGGACTTGTGGGATCTCTTCTAACTTGCGTGCCAAACTCTTCCTCTTATCAACGCTGATAGCGATGCTTGAGACGGCGGTTCCGGTACAGGCTCAAGAGGGCGTTGAAAGCTTCACTCTCGACAATGGCATGGAGGTGATTGTCATACCGGACCATCGTGCACCGGTTGTCACGCACATGGTGTGGTATCGCGTTGGTTCCGCCGAAGAGCCCGCGGGTAAATCCGGCATTGCGCATTTTCTCGAGCATCTGATGTTCAAGGGAACCGAAAAGGTCCCGGGCGGCGAGTTCTCGCATATTGTTGCGCGCAACGGCGGCAAGGGAAATGCGTTCACTTCCTATGATTATACCGCCTACTTCCAACGTGTTGCCAAGGAGCAATTGCCGTTGATGATGGAGATGGAAGCCGACCGCATGACGAATTTGAAACTTTCCCTTGAGGACATCATTCCCGAGCGCGGCGTTGTTTTGGAGGAACGTCGTACGCGCGTTGAGAGCCAGCCGCTTGCCCTCCTCGGCGAGAAGATGACGGTCGCGCTTTACGGCGAGCATCCGTACGGCCGCCCTATTATAGGCTGGCGCGATGAAATCGAAACTCTCGACGACGGCGATGCGCTGCAATTTTATCGACGCTTCTATGCTCCGAATAATGCGGCTCTCGTTGTCGCCGGTGACATCGAACCCGATGAACTGCTTGAATTGGCGAAGGCTTACTACGGCGGCATTAAGCCGAACAAACAGGCAGTGCGCGATAAACGCCCCGAAATTTCCGAAATCGGCGAACCGGTGCGTGTCGCCCACGAGGACGAACGGGCACAACAGCCGGTGTTCCAACGCCTCTATTTGGCGCAGAGTTACCACAGCGCCGGACTCGAGCCCGCTACCGCCATCGACATGCTCGCCGAGATTCTCGGCGCCGGAACCACTTCGCGGCTTTACCGCGCCCTTGTGGTTGAGCAGAAGGTTGCCGTTTCCGCGGGGGCGTGGGCGACGACCGATCTTCTCGACCGGGGCCGCATCGGCATCTATGCCATTCCGCGCGAGGGCGTCAAGCCCGAGACGCTCGAGGCTGCCATTGACGCGGTTGTTGCCGAGCTTGTTGATAAGGGCGTTGAGGATGAAGAGATGGAGCGCGTCCGGCGCGGTTATCTTGCCGATTTAATCTACGGCTGGGACGACCAGCAGCAGCAAGCTTATGTTTTTGGCGCGTCCTGGGGCTCCGGGATTTTGCCTCGCGATGTTTTGCGCTGGCCCGAAGTCGTGCGCTCAACGACTCGTGCGCAGGTGGTTTCGAGCGCGCGGGAATATCTGCGCGCCGAGAATTCCGTTACCGGATGGCTGTTACCCGCTTCGCAACCGTGAGTAGGGACGTGATGTCTCGTTTTGCCATGCTTTTGGCGGCATGGGTGGTGGGGATGTCATTGCAAGTATATCGAGGAGAGGCTATGGAAATCCAACGTATTGCAACGCCGAGCGGCATTGAGGCTTGGCTGGTTGAGGACCACAGGCTTCCGATTGTGTTTGTTGAGATTTTCTGGCGTGCGGGATCGAGCAGCGAGACGGACGGCCTCGACGGCCTTGCATACATGCTCTCGGGCATGCTGGACGAGGGTGCCGGCGATATCGATAGCGAGGCGTTTCAAAAGCGTCTTGCGGATTTGAACATTGACCTTGAGTTCAATGCGTCGAAGGATTTCTTCAGCGCCCGTATTAAAACTTTAGAGGAGAATCTCGATGAGGCGATCGAGTTATTGGCGCTCGCCCTTACGCGGCCGCGTTTCGATGAAGAGGCTCTTGAGCGCGTGCGTGCGCAAATCCTTGCGTCCTTGAAACAGAGTCTCCAAAATCCCGAAATTATTGCCTCAAGGGCGTGGTTTGCGGCCGCTTTCGCCGATCATCCCTACGCGCGCACGACACGTGGAACGGCCGAGACCGTTCAAGCGATTCAAGCGGATGATTTGCGCGACTGGATGTCTCGCGCCCTTGCACGTGACAACATCGGCGTCACCGTCGTCGGAGACGTCACTCCGGAAAGACTTGAGCAGCTACTCGAGAAAGCCCTTGCCGGCCTGCCCCAAAAGGCGAAGGTTGCGACTCCCGAAGCGGCGGCTTTTCAGGCGCCCGGGCATGTCGAGGTTATCGAATATCCCAATCCGCAAAGCCTGATTCAATTTGGTCACGACGGGATTACCCGTGACGATCCTGATTTCATTGCCGCTTATGTGATGAATCATGTGCTTGGCGGGAGCGTTTTGGTCTCGCGGCTCGGCGAGGAGGTTCGCGAAAAACGCGGTCTTGCGTATTCGGTTTACAGTTACCTTTACCCTCTCGATCACGCCTCCTTGTTCGCCGGTTCGCTTGCAACCGAGAACGCCCGCGCCGGCGAAGCCCTCAAGCAAGTCCGCCTTGAGCTTGCCCGCATGCAAAAGGAAGGCGTCAGCCAAAAGGAACTCGACGATGCCAAAGCCTATCTCGTCGGTTCATATCCGCTGCGCTTTGACAGCAACGAAAAAATTGCCTTGCAGCTTTCATATATACAGCGCGAGGAACTTGGCATTGATTACATAGACCGCCGCAACGCGTTGATTGAGTCGGTCACTCGCGATGACGTTTTCAGGGCGGCGCAGCGTCTCCTTGACCCTGAGAAGTTGCTGGTTGTGATAGTTGGCGAGCCGGAGCTTTCGGGTGCCCCCTAGCCATGTCCCCGTTTGAGTATCATGACGACACAGCGCTCCGTCCGTTAAAAGAAGAGACTCTTAGGAATTTGGCTCGGGAGAGCCGTGAAGCGGCGGCGGGATTGCTGGCAACGCAGGAATTGGGCGAGCGGGCGATTTTGCATACTCCCGGGATCGTCGATGATATTGCGCCTCTGCGTTTGATGCTGGAGACGTTGCTGTCGGATGCGTCGGATTTGGTCTTCCTGGGAGTGGGAGGATCGAGTCTCGGCGCACAGGCCCTCGCACAGATTGACGGATGGGGAACACCGGCGTATCTCTTGAATCGTCACGGGTTGCGGTTGCATTTTCTGGATAATCTCGATGCACGCACCAGCAACGACTTTTTTGATGGATTGGATGTCGAGGGCGCGCGTTTTTTCATTGTTTCCAAATCCGGCAACACTCTCGAAACTTTGGCGCAAAGTTTTGTCGCGCTCGAGGCATTGCGCTTGCGGGATATAGGCGGACTGCACAAGCGTTTCGCTTTTCTTACCGAGCCCGGCGATACTCCCCTTCGCCGTTTGGCAGAGCGTCTCGACGCGCCCGTGTTCGACCATGACCCTTTGCTGGGAGGAAGATTCTCGGTGCTTGGAGCTCTCGGCGCGGCGGCATTGTTGGCGATGGGCAAGGAGGTCGAGCCCATGCGTGAAGGAGCCGCATGGGTTCTCGAAACAATGCGCTCGGACACGGAGAACGAGATGCCGTTGTCGTCGCCGTTGCGCGGCGCGCTCGCGGCGGTGGGGCTTTTCCGCGCCGGTTATGACAATGCTGTATTGCTTGCTTATGCCGACCATCTCGAATCCGCGAGCAAATGGCACCAGCAATTGTGGATGGAATCGCTGGGAAAGCAGGGGCATCGCGCCAATCTCAATTATGCGCTTGCACCGGTCGCGCAGCATGCGCAATTGCAGGCGTGGCTGGATGCGGGGGCCGGCAACTGGTTTACGCTGTTGTGCCCGCCTCCGGAAGAATCGGCACCGATACAATCGGAGATTGTAGATGGCTTGCAAGAATATACTTTAAGTTGTATCGTTGAGGCGCAATGGTGCGCGACCGCCGAGGTTCTCGTCGAGAAAGGCGCGCCGCTTCGGCGGTTTCGGTTGAACGCCATTGACGCGTATGCACTGGGAGGTTTGTTCATGCATTTCATGGTCGAGACTCTTGTTACCGCTCGAATGCTTGGCATCAATGCGCTCGGACAACCCGCCGTCGAGCAAGTGAAACGCAACACCATTAAGCGGCTTCAACGAGGATGAGGACATGCCGGTCATACGCAAGCTTTCGCAAGGCGCAATCAACCGCATTGCCGCCGGTGAAGTCATTGAACGCCCCGCGAGCGTCGTCAAGGAGTTGGTGGAAAACGCCGTTGATGCAAAATCCTCGCGAATCGAAGTCGCCCTTGAAGGCGGCGGCCGCACGAGCATCTGCGTGCGCGACAACGGCATCGGCATCGAAAAGGACGACCTGCCCCTGGCCATCGAGCGGCACGCAACATCGAAACTCTCCGGCGAGGAAGGCTATGAAGACATTCTGCGGGTCCAGACGCTGGGGTTCCGCGGCGAGGCGCTGCCCTCCATCGGGGCGGTGGCACGGCTCTCGATTACCAGCCGGATCAAGGGGCAGGATTCCGCCTGGCGCATCGACGTCGAGGGCGGCACGGTGCATCCGCCCCGCCCCGAAGCCGGCGCGCCGGGGACCCATGTCGAAGTCCGCGACATCTTCTATGCGACGCCTGCGCGCCTGAAGTTCCTCAAAACCGAGCGCTCCGAAGTCAATCTCGTCAAGGACGTCGTCAAGCGTCTCGCGATGTCGCGCCCCGACATTGCGATCAAGCTAACGTCCGACGGACGAACCTTGCTGAACTGTTCCGCGAACGAGGGCGGTTTCGAGGAAACCTGGCCCGGGCGTTTGCGCGAAGTCATGGGAAAGGAGTTCGTTGACAACGCCATCGCGGTGGATGAAACGCGCGACGACATCCGGCTGCGCGGCTATATCAGCGTGCCGACTTTCCATGCGGGCAATTCCAGGCAGCAGTTTCTTTTCGTCAACGGGCGTCCCGTGCGCGACAAGGAACTCCTGGGGGCCGTGCGCGGCGCGTATGCCGATTTTCTGGTTTCCAACCGCTATCCGTACATTGTTCTGTTCGTGGAAATGCCGCCGCAGTATGTGGATATGAACGTGCACCCGAGCAAGGCGGAGGTTCGTTTCCGCGACGCCTCGAAGATGCGCGGCATGCTGGTCGGGACTTTGCGCCGGGGATTAATGGGCGAGGCGCACCGCTCTTCGACGCGCATCGCCGACGAGGCTCTCGGGTCGTTCAAGCCCGGGACGCTCACGCCCGAGCATCCGGGCTCTTCGCACGTCCTTTCCGTTCCTTCTACTCCTTCCGCTCCCCTTATGCCGCATGCGCCGGGCACCGCCTTGCAGGGACGCTACACCAAGCCCGCGCATGGCAGTCGCCTGCAGTTCGGCGAGGGGAACGGCCGCTCGCTTTCGCCTCCGGTCCCGGACGCGCCGGTTCTGGAGACCTCCGAGGACGACATGCCGCCGCTGGGCCTGGCGCGCGCGCAGTTGCACAAGACCTACATCCTCGCGCAGACGGCGGACGGTTTCGTGATAGTCGACCAGCATGCGGCGCACGAGCGCCTCGTTCACGAGGCGATGAAGTCCGCGAGCAAGGACAAGGGGGTGGCGCGGCAGCTGTTGCTGATTCCCGAGGTTGTCGAACTGGAGCCTCCGCAGGTGGAATCGCTGCTGAAGCGTTGCGAGGAACTGGAGATGCTCGGGCTGCTTCTGGAGGGATTCGGCGAGGATGCGGTGCTTGTGCGCGAGACTCCCGCGTTGCTCGGCAGCGTTGACGCGAAAGCGCTTGTCCGCGCCCTTGCCGACAATCTCATCGAGATAGGGGAGACATTTGCGCTGAAGGAGCGCCTTGACGAGATATCCGGAACGATTGCGTGCCATGGTTCGGTTCGCGCGGGCCGGCGCCTTAAAGGCGAGGAGATGAACGCGCTGTTGCGCGAGATGGAGCGCGTTCCCCACTCGGGGCAGTGCAATCACGGCCGTCCGACGTATATCGAGATGAAACTCAAGGACATCGAGCGGTTGTTCGGGCGTTCCTAATCTTCACTCGCAACGGGGCGGATAAATTTTCCGAGACTCGATGATGCGAGGATGTTCAAAATGCAAGGTTTGCTTTCGAGAGTCGGGAAAGTGATGTGCACCCCATGAGTTTCATATCCCTTTCCACCTCGGATTTGAGGGTGTTGAGGGCGTGCTCAACGCCCTCCTGTCCGGCGGCGGCAAGGGCGAAGAGATAGTAGCGACCGATCCCCACCGCCTTTGCCCCCATCGCCAGGGCCTTGAGGACGTGGGTGCCCCGTTTGATTCCCCCGTCCATCATGATATCAATGTTGCCGCCGACGGCATCAACCACTTCGCCGAGTTGATCGAAAGCGGTGCGTGAACCGTCCAGTTGCCGCCCGCCGTGGTTGGATAGAATGATTCCGTTGCAGCCGATGTCGACGGCGCGCTTGGCGTCCGCGACCGACATCACGCCCTTCAAACAGAATTGTCCGTCCCATTGCGCGACCATCTCGGCGGCGTCATCCCAGCTCATGGCGGGGTCAAGCGTTTCGGTGAGATATTTGCCGACCGAAATCGCTCCGCCGCTCATGTCGATGTGATCTTCCAGCTGGGGAAAGCGGAATTTTTCATGGCGGAGGTAATCGAGAATCCAACGCGGCTTTAGCGCAAACGACATCATCCCTCCAAGCGTCAGGCGCAGCGGAATGGAAAAACCGGTTCGAAGGTCACGCTCCCGATTGCCGCCGGTGATGGTATCGACCGTGAGCATCATGACGTCAACTCCTGCGGCCTTGGCGCGCTCCATCATTGCCCGGTTCACGCCTCGATCCTTGTGGAAATAGAACTGGTATGCCTGCGGAGTCTTGTATCTGCGCCGCAGTTCTTCGATGCTCACCGTTCCCAGCGACGAAACTCCGAACATCGTGCCCATTGCATTTGCCGCCGCGCCGACGGCATATTCGCCATCGGGGTGAAACAATCGCTGCAATGCTGTCGGCGAGCAATAGAACGGCGTTGCGAGTTTTTGCCCCATCACTTGCACTGACATGTCCACATCCCCGACACCGCGTAAAACATCGGGGACGAGGTCAACGTCGTTGAAACTCTCCGCATTCTTGCGACGGGTGACCTCGTCGTCCGCACCGCCGTCAATGTAATGGAAAATCGGAGCGGGAAGGCGTTGGCGGGCCAGTGAGCGGTAATCTTCAAAGTTGTAACAGTGTTTCAGGCGCATGGACCGAGTATAAACCAAAATAATTCCGTGTCTCCATAGCGGCGCTGGAGAAAAGTTTTCAACGATGGCGGAGGCGCGAGGGCCGCGTTTGCGGATTCCTCCACCACGACTATTGCGTTTGTTGAGAGCCAGCCTCCCGCTTCGAGCCTCGCCAAGGCACGTTCGCCCAGACCCTTGGAGTAGGGCGGGTCGCAAAAAACCAAATCGAACGGTTCTATGGTTTTGGGAATTTTTCCCAAACGGGTGATGTCCCGGTGGCGCAGGTCGAAATTTTTGTCGAGTTCGAGTTTGTCGGCGTTGTGGCGGATGGTTGCGAGGGCGTTTTTATCTTTATCAAGGAACAACACAAACGATGCATCTCTCGATAATGCCTCGAAGCCGAGAACGCCGCTGCCGGCGAAAGCATCGAGCACGCGCAAGCCGGCAAGGCTGTCGCTTTGCCGCCGCGAGGCAAGGGCGTTGAACATGGCCTGTCGAATTTTTTCCGCGCTCGGTCGGATGTTTTTGCCGTGAAGGGGCGCAAGCCTGCGTCCTCGAAGCCTTCCTCCGCTAATGCGCATGATTGAACCGTTCCAGCGCGGTTGCGGGAACCTCGCGCACGTCTCCCGGCGCAAGGCGGGCGAGTCGAAAGGGCCCGTGGGAAAGTCTTACCAGCCGCTCCACGCTCAAGCCGATATGTTGGAGCATTCGGCGGATCTGGCGGTTTTTTCCTTCATGCAATGTCATCAACAGCCAAACATCATCGCCGGCACGTTTTTCGACACGGGCGTGACAGGAATAACGAATGCCTCGAATCTCCATGCCTTGATTGAGTCGTTCCAGGCCGCGCCGCGTGAGCGTTCCTTTTGCGCACACGCGATAGCGCCGCTCCCATCCGGACGCGGGCAACTCCAATGACCTCGCAAGCCCGCCGTCGTTGGTGAGCAGCAACAAGCCTTCGCTTTCCATATCGAGGCGGCCGACACTGATTACCCGGGGTAAATTCTCCGGCAGGGAATCAAACACTGTCTTGCGCCCGTGGGTGTCCCGGCGGGTCGTCACCAAGCCGCGGGGTTTATGGTAACGCCACAATCGCGTCGGCGGTTTTTCTCCCATCACGATGCCGTCAAGTGTAATCTGCTGTCCCGCCTTTACGTTGACGGCGGGGGTCTCAAGGCGAACGCCGTCCACGCGCACGCGTCCCTCGAAAATCCAGCGTTCCGCATCACGCCGGGACCCGGCTCCCCGCCGGGCCAAATATTTTGCTATACGCTCTTCTTTCATCTTCCCTTTCACCGCTGTTTTTGCAAGGATAGCAGAATGTCGGCGGCCATGAAGCAAGCCCTGAAAGAAGCACGCGGCGCTTTCGAACGCGGAGAGGTTCCCGTCGGCGCGGCGGTCGTTTCGGGCGAGGGGGACGTCGTCGCCAGCGATGGAAACCGCACCATCGAGACGTCGGACCCGTCCGCCCATGCCGAGATGCTCGTTCTCCGCAAGGCCGCGAAAATCCTGGGCACGGCGAGGCTTTTCAATTGCGACCTTTATGTCACACTCGAGCCTTGCACCATGTGCGCAGGGGTCATTTCATTTGCACGAATCCGCCGTCTCTACTATGGTGCAGAAGATGAAAAAGGCGGGGGAATCGGGTGGTTTTCGCTGCCGACCTGCCATCATGCCCCGGAGGTTTACGGGGGAATCGCGGCAGGGGAATCGGCGCAACTCCTGCAGGAGTTTTTTCGGAAATGCCGCAAGGAAGGGGGGTGTGAATGAAGCGGCCGGGTTTCCCGAATCACCGCTAAATGTATTGACTCCACTGTTCGGAAGGGCGAGTATGTGTCTAAACGCGTGGGCGGAATGCCTCCGTCGGCGGGATATGTAACAGAAACAAAGGAAAATGCAATGAAGAGAATTACGCAGATTTTTTGCGCCGCGGCGGTGGTGTCTCTGGCTTCGGGCGCGGCTTTCGCCCAAAGCCTTACGATCGCCACTGTGAACAATGGCGACATGATTCGGATGCAGAAGCTGACTTCGGATTTTACGGAGAAAAACCCCGGCATCGAACTCAACTGGGTTACCTTGGAAGAAAATGTTCTTCGCCAGCGGGTGACCACGGACATCGCGACGAAGGGCGGGCAATATGACATCATGACCATCGGCACGTATGAGGTGCCGATCTGGGCAAGGGAGGGCTGGCTGGTTTCTCTCGACGATTTGCCTGCATCTTACGATATCGATGATCTCCTTCCCGCTATTCGCGGCGGATTGAGCGTTGACGGCAGCCTTTACGCCGCACCGTTCTATGGAGAAAGTTCCATGGTCATGTATCGAACGGACCTGATGGAGAAAGCAGGCTTGACCATGCCAGACGCGCCAACCTGGGACTTTATCCGCGAGGCGGCCAAAGCCATGACGGATAAGGACAACGAGGTGTACGGCGTTTGCTTGCGCGGCAAGGCAGGCTGGGGTGAAAACGCGGCGTTCATTACTGCGATGTCGAATTCTTTTGGCGCCAGATGGTTTGACTTGGACTGGAATCCGCAGTTCGACGGTAACGCTTGGAAAGAGACACTGAACTTTTATCTGGAGATGATGGAAGAATCAGGCCCTCCGGGAGCCTCTTCAAACGGGTTCAATGAAAACCTTGCGCTGTTTCAAACCGGCAAATGCGGCATGTGGATTGACGCCACCGTCGCGGCCTCTTTCGTCACGAACCCGAATGACAGCCAGGTTCACGACCGGGTCGGCTTCGCGCTGGCGCCGGACAAGGGTCTGGGCAAGCGCGGAAACTGGTTGTGGGCGTGGAGCCTGGCCATTCCTGCCGGCTCCCAGAAAGTTGAAGCGGCGAAGAAATTCATCAACTGGGCAACGTCGAAAGACTATCTCGCCTTGGTCGCATCCAAGGAGGGGTGGGCAAACGTACCTCCGGGCACGCGGACGTCTTTGTATGAAAACCCGGAATACGCCAAGGTGCCGTTCGCTCAGATGACGCTCGACAGCATTAATTCTGCTGACCCGACAAATCCGGCGGTTGATCCGGTGCCTTACGTAGGCATCCAGTTCGTTGCCATTCCGGAATTCCAGGGCATTGCAACGGCTGTCGGCCAGCAATTCTCTGCCGCGCTTGCCGGCCAGATCAGTGCAGACGTTGCGCTGAAAAACGCGCAAGATTTGACAGAGCGCGCAATGAAGAAGGCGGGTTATATCAAATAACCTCCTAATCTTCTCAACAGGAGGGCGTTCGCTTATTTAAGCGGCGCCCTCTTGCGCTCTCCTTTCATTTAATGGGAGGGTATCGGATTATGGCGACCGACCATTCGCGCATCACGGCGCGGTTTATGATTTCACCCGCAGTCTTCCTGCTGCTGGGGTGGATGATTGTGCCGCTCTCGATGACGATTTATTTTTCTTTTCTAAATTACAATCTCCTTTCGCCGGGACTGGAAGAATGGATCGGTTTGACCAATTACGAATTCTTTCTGACGGATCCGGCTTTTTTTGAGGCGTTGGCGAACACCTTGCAATTGGTTCTCGGCGTGCTGTTTCTTACGGTTTGCGGAGGTGTCGGTCTCGCCGTCTTGCTGGACCAGCCCATGTGGGGGCAGGGGATCGTCCGAATTCTGGTGATTGCCCCTTTTTTCATCATGCCTACCGTTTCCGCCCTGGTCTGGAAGAACATGTTTATGAATCCCGTAAACGGGCTTTTTGCCCATTTGGCAAAAGGCCTCGGGTTGGAGGCTTTTGACTTTTTCGGCCAGGCGCCTCTGCTGTCCATTACTTTTATCGTTGCATGGCAATGGCTGCCTTTCGCAACGCTGATATTTTTGACGGCGTTGCAATCACTGGACAAGGAACAAATCGAAGCAGCGAAAATGGACGGCGCGCGGAAATTCAACCGTTTCTACCATATTGTATTGCCCCATCTTTCACGCGCCATTACCGTCGTCATACTTATTTTAACGATCTTTCTCCTGTCCATTTTTGCGGAAATTCTTGTCACTACGAACGGCGGGCCCGGATACGCTTCCACAAACATAACCTATCTTGTTTACGCGCAATCGCTGCTGCAGTTTGACGTCGGCGGAGGCTCGGCGGGCGGCATTGTCGCGGTCGTTCTCGCGAATATCGTTGCCGTTTTCCTGATGCGCATGATTGGTAAAAATCTGGAGAACTAGGCAATGGCGCAGAAAAAAATCCCTTACCAAAAGATTGCAGTAACGGCTTTTGCCTGGGCTGTCGGCATGGCGATTTTCTTTCCCATCCTGTGGACGTTTCTGACCGGGTTTAAAACGGAGGCTGTCGCGATTGCGTCGCCTCCCGTCTTTTTCAATTTTGAATGGACGCTGGAAAACTATGACGCAGTTTTTGAGCGTGCCGATTATTTTCGCTTTTTTATGAATTCGGTGATTATTTCGGTCGGTTCCACCGTGCTTGGCTTGTTGATTGCCATTCCGGCGGCATGGGCGATGGCCTTCGTGCCTGGAAAACAGACCAAAAACATTCTGATGTGGATGCTGTCGACCAAGATGCTGCCTCCGGTCGGCGTGCTGGTGCCGATTTATCTTTTGTTTCGCGATTTCGGGATGCTGGATACGCGATTCGGCCTGCTGTTCGTGCTGACGCTGATTAACCTGCCGATCATAGTTTGGATGCTCTATACCTATTTCAGGGAAATTCCGGTCGAAATTCTCGAAGCCGCCCGCATGGACGGCGCGCCTCTTTTGAACGAAGTGGTACACATCCTCACGCCCATGGCGCTTCCCGGGATTGCATCGACTTTGTTATTGAATATCATTCTGGCTTGGAACGAGGCTTTCTGGACAATCAACCTGACAACCGTTGATGCCGCGCCGCTGACGGCGTTTATTGCGAGTTTCTCCAGCCCGGAGGGATTGTTCTACGCGAAATTATCTGCGGCTTCGACGATGGCGATCGCCCCGATTCTGATTATGGGATGGTTTTGCCAGAAGCAGTTGGTTCGAGGCCTCACTTTTGGCGCTGTAAAATAGGAAAAGACGATGGGTAGAATACAACTCAAAAACGTAACGAAGAGATTCGGCAAGCTGGAAGTTATTCCGCCGATGAATTTGGAAATTGATGAAGGCGAGTTCGTCGTTTTCGTTGGCCCTTCGGGTTGCGGAAAATCAACGCTTCTGCGCATGATTGCGGGACTGGAAGACGTGACATCCGGGCAGGTTCTTATTAATGGCGAGGATGCAACGCATGTTCGTCCGGCACGTCGCGGATTGGCGATGGTATTCCAATCCTACGCGCTTTATCCGCACATGACGGTGCGCAACAACATCGCTTTTCCCCTGAAGATGGCAAAGGCGGGGCGCGAGGAGATCGAAAAACGCGTCACCTCTGCGGCCGATATTCTGAACCTGAGTTCGTATCTGGACCGCCGTCCCGGCCAATTGTCCGGCGGACAACGCCAACGTGTGGCAATCGGCCGCGCAATTGTCCGCGAACCAAAGGCTTTTTTGTTCGATGAGCCCTTGTCAAACCTCGATGCGGCTTTGCGGGTGAATATGCGGCTTGAGATTTCCCGTCTTCACCAGAGCCTCGGCACAACAATGATTTATGTGACGCACGATCAAGTGGAGGCCATGACCATGGCGGACAAAATTGTCGTGTTAAATGCCGGCACGGTCGAGCAGGTAGGATCGCCCATGGAACTTTACCGCAATCCGGTCAATATGTTTGTCGCGGGTTTTATCGGTTCTCCAAAGATGAATTTCCTCTATGGCGATTTTGCCGCGGACCGTTCCGCCCATGCCATAGGCATACGCCCGGAACATTTAACATTGTCCACGCAAAGCGGAACATGGAAGGGGAGCATCGGGATTGCGGAACATTTTGGCGCGGACACTTTCCTCCATGTCACCCTGAAAGACGACACGCAGCTTACGGTTCGAGCCGAAGGTGAAAACAATCTCGGGCATGGCGACATCATCTACGTCACTCCGATGGACGGACGCATCCATCATTTTGATGAAAATGAAATGCTCCGGAGAGGCTAGCAGGCACTTGTTCGCAAAGGCCGGGTGTTGAAGTTCAGCCTTTCTGTACCCGCAAAACATCCCAGCAGGCGCCCATCGTGTGGTAATCCACCTTGCCAATCGGTGACTTGTAAGGCTCCAGCCATTGTCCGTTGCGGGCCACAATGCGATACCAGGCACCGTGTTCATGGTCCACCAGATGGTCCCAAGCCCAGCGCCACACCCGCTTGTACTCGTCAAGGTAATGCTGGGAACCCGTTCTGTCGTAAAGCCGCCAGGCGGCAGCGAACGCTTCTGCATGCACCCAGAAATATTTATGTGCATCGGCAACACCGCCGTCCGGCGCGTAGCCGTAGACCAATCCGCCATGGTCTTTGTCCCAGCCCTTTGCCATTGCATTATCAAACATTCGGCGCGCCGTCGGCAAATACCAGTCTTGCGGCCTGAGAGCGTCAAGTTGCAGCAGCAATTTTGCCCATTCCGCTTGGTGGCCGGGTTGAAACCCCCAGGGTTTAAAAAGGTCGTCGGGCTTGTCGATGTTGTAATTCCAATCGGGTGCCCAGTCTTGCGTATAATGCTCCCATATCTGTCCTTCCGCCGCAGCGGCGAGGGTCCGGCAGAAATGGCCGGCTACCAATTCCGCACGTTCCAGATATTTGTTTTCCCGCGTTGTTTCGTAAGCCGCAATCAGAGCTTCGACCGTATGCATATTCGCATTCTGGCCTCGATAGGGACTGAGTGTCTGAAGCGAGGCGTCGCGTTCGTCGGCATAGGCGGCATGTTCGGGCTCCCAGAAGTACGCCTCCATGAAATTCCAAACCTCGCGGAGCGTGCGTTCGGCTTCTTCAATTTCCAGCCGCGCCGCCCATGCCGCCGCGAGCATCACAAACGCATGCCCGTAAGCCATTGCCCGGCCATCTTCGACCTCGTTTCCGTTAAGCTGCCAGATATAAGCACCGTTGGATTGGCGATGACGGGTTAGGAGATAGGCAAAGCCGTGTGCGGCCCAGTCGAGATGCCGTGCCGTGCCGTTTTGCAGATAGGCGTTGGCATAGTTAAACACAAACCGCGTCGAGCTGACCAAATGACGTGTTCCGGCATCATAGACCGTGCCGTCGTCACGGAAGTTCTGGAAGAACCCGCCTGAAGGATCATATGCATTCGGCTCGTAGAAGGAGAGAATTGAGGCGACATGGTCTTTCAGAAAGGCGGGCGATTCAAAGGCGGGACGGGGCACTGCGACAATTCCCTTTTAGGTGCGGACGAGTTTCAATATCCGACATTACCAAGGAAAATTCATACTTTCCAGTTTTCAGGCTGCCGTTATATGAAAAGAAAGGGAGCCCGTCGCCTGAATTGTGCGATATCTTAAAATTCGCGCTTTTCCGCCGTTTTCTGGGGATTTTGGCAGGGCCCGCATGCAATCTCCAAAAAGGCATCAAGAAAAAACGCGCAAACCGCATTGATTACGGAGGGATTTTCGGCGTAGTATCCAAACTTGGAGGATTTACAAATATCCCTTGCGGCGTCGGGCTCTTGCAGCGTGGGGTTGCGCGTGGATGAGCGGTGGCTTGCTGTAGTCATCACAACACGAACCCAAGTTAGGAGGGTAATATGAAAAAACTCACCCTGTTTAGTATCGGACTGATGTTGTCGGCATCTGTCGCGACCAACGCTTTTGCCGACACCATTACCATGTGGACCATGGAAGAACAGCCGGACCGTTTGGCACGGCAGGAAAAAATTGCGGACGCCTTTGAGGCGGCGACCGGCCATTCCGTGAGAATTGTGCCGGTAACGGAGAAGGACATTCAGACACGCACGACAGCGGCGTTTGCCGCGGGTGATTTGCCCGACGTTCTGAATCACACAGTTCAGCACCTGTTGCCGTTTGCTTCCGCAGGCATTCTGGATACGGCTGCCGCGGACGAAGTGGTTAATGATTTGGGCAAAGGCAGTTTCGCCTCGGGCGCCGTCAAAATGGCAACGTCGGAAGGTGAAATTGTTTCCGTGCCGACCGACGGCTGGACGCAGTTGGTTGTTTATCGCGCCGATTTGTTCGAAGAGGCCGGTTTGAATCCGCCGCGCACCTTTGCCGACATTGAGGCGGCCATCAAGGCGCTGCATAATCCTCCGGAGCGTTATGGTTTTGTGGCCGCAACCAAGATTGACGAAACTTACATGATGCAGTTGATTGAGCACATCTCGCTGGCAGCCGGTTATTCCCCGGTGAATGCGAACGGCTCTATCAACGAAGACACCGGAAAGTTGAAGGAAGTGCTGTCTTTTTACAAGACCATTGCCGATGCCTCTCCGGAAGGTGATCTGTTCTGGAAGCAGTCGCGTGAATTGTATCTGGGCGGCAAGGCCGCGATGATCATCTGGTCACCTTCTTTGCTGGACGAATTGGGCGGTTTGCGTGATTCGGCCCCCGTGACCATCAACAATGATCCAACCACCAAGGAACTGGCGCGGGATACCGGCTTTGTGACCATATTCTCGGGTCCCGGCAATCGCGACGGCGCCGCTTATGCGGATATTCGCTACTTGGGAATTACCAGTGATGCCAATACCGATGTGGCCAGCGAGTTCGTCAAGTTTGTTGTGTCCGACGGCTATGGCGACTGGCTGGGCATGGCTCCGGAAGGGAAATTCCCGGTACGCAGAGGTCCGTCGGCAGGTAGCACGGAATATGAAGAACTCTGGTCCAGGCTGCCGACCGGCGTCGATCGCAAAGAGCCTCTGGGCAATATCTATCCGGATGCCGTGATATCGGACATCGTTGCCGGCCTTTCGGTGGGCGACCGCTGGGGAGTTGCGGACGGCCAGTTGGAAAAGGCTTCTCAGATTGTGAACTCGCGCGTGATGTCACAAGTGATTCGCAAGTACATCGACGGCGAAATCTCGCTGGATGAAGCGGCCGATGAAATCGTAGCCAAGCACAAGGCTTTGTAAAAACCAACCAGAAGTCCGGGCAGTCCTGGCGGCTGCCCGGACTTGTTTCCTAAGTGATGGAAGCAAATACCCTTATCGGGTCCCACTCCCGCCCGCCGTCAAAAGCAGGCGCGCTGGCCAAGCGCGAGAGAAGTTTGGCCTACATCATGCTGTTGCCGACTTTTTTCATCGTGCTCGGCATTGTATTGCTGCCGCTATTGGCTAATTTTTGGATTAGTTTCAAACCGGTTACGCTGGGTGATTTGCGGGCGGCGCAACCGGTCGTCAACGAACGGATCAGGCCGCGGCCGAAAGCGGCGGGTGATGAGGGCGTGTTGCGTTATCGTGTACGCAATTCATCAAAAAAGGACCAACTTTATGCAGTCTCTTTTACGGACGTATTGCCGACAGGGCTTGAAGTCACAAATTTACATGAAAGTTGCCGGATAAACGGATCCGTCTTGACTTGCCGGCTTGGCGATCTCGAGGGCGGCAGCAGGCTGGATATCGAGATGGAAACACGAGTCAGCCAAGTCTATATCGATAGCGGCGAGCAGGCGCGTGCAAGCAAGCCCGTGCTTGCCTACGAGGCGGAAAATTCACTAACCAACCTGGAGTTCTCGCTGGATAATTTCAACAAGATCTTCTCGGCCCGGGAATTCTGGCAAGTCCTGCGAGTTTCTTTGTATTACACCATATTCGGCACTTTGGGCGCATTGGTAATGGGGCTGTTTGCCGCCCAACTCCTCAACACGGCTTTCAGGGGGAGGATTATCCTGCGCGGACTTTTTCTTTTTCCCTATGTGGCGCCAGTCATAGCGGTCGCTTTTGCCTGGGTGCTGCTTCTCGATGCCGGTCCGGGCGGCACCTTCAACGCAATGCTGCAGCAGATGGAGGTATCCGACGGTCCAATCAATTTTCTTGGCAAGCGATCCGTTGATATCCATTTGTTCGGTTTCAACTTTGCCTTTCCCGTGGCGCTAACCACGGTTATTATTTTTGAATCCTGGCGTTATTTTCCGCTGGCTTTTTTGTTCATTCTGGCGCGCATGCAATCGATTTCTTCCGAGATTTACGAAGCCGCTGAAATGGACGGCGCGACGCCGTTCCAGCAGTTCTGGTATCTGTCCATTCCGCAACTCCTGGGAATTCTCTCCATTCTGTTTTTGTTGCGCTTCATTTGGACCTTCAACAAGTTTGACGATATTTTTCTGCTCACCGGCGGGGCGGCCGGCACCCGTACGCTGACGGTGGATGTCTACGAGCAGGCTTTTGCCGTTTCCAATCTGGGCGCGGGTGCAGCGGTTGCCGTTGTGGTGTTTTTTGTGCTGCTGTTCTTCTCTTTGATATTCTTTAAATTTTCGCCAAAGGATGACGGTTGATGAGGCGATTTCAACTTCCCATAACCGCCGGCGTTATCGGTGCCGTCTGGGGCGCGCTCTGGATGGTGCTGGCGGGAATCACGATGATGATGGTTAGCGGTCTTGTTTTCACACCGCCCGCCGGACTGGCCGCCTTTCTGGGCGCGTTGATGGCGCTCGGGATTCTCTTTTTTGTAACGCCGGAAAGCCGAAAATTTCCGCGTCTCATTGGTTTGGCGTTACTGCTGGTTTTCGGCCTTCTGATGTTCGGGCGCATGGCGCCTTTCGGGCTTCGCCTGTCGGAAGGCATCTGGACACAGGCGGGAACCATGCTGCTTTGGGCCGGGCTCAGCGTGGTCTCTGCGCATCTTTGCCTTGAGGGGTTTGGCAGCCAGCCGGTTCGCCGCTATCTCTACGAACTTCTGATGCTGCGTGTTCTCAAAGGGCTTGGGTTGGTTCTGTTTTCAGTATTCGTTGCGCTTCCGTTCTATGTGATGGTGATGACAAGTTTGAAAAGCCAACAGTCGCTGCTGGCCAATCCGCTTGATTTTTCCGTTAATATCACTGCGCCGCCGGATGAATTGTTTCGTTCCTATATTGAACTGTTCACCAAATTCCATTTCGATACATTTCTGATAAATTCGGCCATAGTCTCGGTTGTGACCGTATTTATTTCTCTGGCTTTTGCGATACCGGGAGCCTATGCCGTTGCCCGTTTGCGTTTTCCGGGACAGGCGTTTTTGTCCCGCTCTATTTTGCTGATTTACATGGTGCCGGCGATCATTCTGGTAATCCCGCTTTATGCCGTTTTCAGCCAGCTGGGGTTGCGCAATTCGCTCGTCGGTTTGATGGTTGTTTATCCGGCAACCACTATTCCCGTGGCTCTCTACATGTTGCAGGGTTATTTTCGCGGTCTGCCGTCCGAACTTGAGGAAGCGGGATTGATGGACGGATTGAGCCGGGTGCAGGTCATCTGGAAAATCACCCTGCCGCTGGCTGTGCCCGCTCTGGCCTCGGTTTCCCTTTATGTATTCATGATTGCCTGGAATGAATTCCTCTTTGCCTTCATGTTTCTCGACGACTTGGATATCTTCACCCTCTCGCGCGGCGTGGTATCGCTCAATTCCTCCGAGGTGCCGCGCCAGCATTTGATGGCCGGTGCGGTGGTGGCCACACTGCCGGTTCTGGTAATTTTTCTGTGGTTTGAAAAATATCTGGTCTCCGGTTTGACGGCAGGCAGCGTGAAAGGCTAGGGCGATGAATAAACGTCTCAATGAGAAAGCCGTTGCCATTTTGAAAAAGAACGACCGCGGCGGTTTCACCATTCCCACCGCGCGTCTCTACCCGTTTCAATGGAACTGGGATTCATCTTTTACCGCATTGGGGCTGACCACTTATGATCCGGACAGGGCATGGCGGGAACTTGAAATGCTGGTGGGAGGGCAGTGCAGTGACGGCATGATTCCAAGCATTATTTTCCGTTCCGACGACCAGGATTATTTTCCGGGACCGAAAATCTGGCAGAATGATAACGGGCCGGTTTCCTGCACTGGCATCTCGCAGCCGCCCGTTCTGGCCAGCGTGATGTTGTCCCTTACGGATCCGGCGGATACCGGCAGCTGCGAGCGGGCTATGGCGTTGTTTGATCCTGTCATGCGTTGGCATCGCTGGTTTCATCTCTTCCGCCGCACCGAGAATGCGCCGGCTATTTGCACCGTTCATCCTTGGGAAACAGGCCGTGACAACTGTCCCGATTGGAATACCGCACTGGCCGGAATGGAAGTGGACTCCGAACTGCCGTCTTATGTGCGCAAGGATATTGAGCACGCAGACGCCTCCCAAAGACCGAGTCAACTTGAGTATGACAAATATCTGACAATCGTTAAATTCGGCAGGGAACACGGTTGGAATCAGGACACATTGCTAAAGGACGGGCCGTTGCAGGTGGCCGATCCAGGTCTTCATTTTATCTTGCTGCGCGCTAATCGTGATTTGTTGAAATTGGCGCATATATTGGAGCGCGAAGATGCGTGCGCAGACATTGAACATTGGATCAGGGCCGGCGAGGCAGCGGTTAATTATCTCTGGAATGACGAAATGCGTGCCTTTTGTGCAAGGGATGTGCGCACCGGCATCTTTTCAAACGGTTTCTCAAGTGCCAGCGCGCTTGTTTTTTATGCGGGGGCGGGAACACAAGAACAGCGTCAGCACACGCTGGAGCATATTCGGCGCATCGGTGACAAGACCAGATTTGGGCAGCCCAGCTGGGACCCCGATGCGGCCGGCTTTGAAAGCCAGCGCTATTGGTGTGGTCCGCTTTGGTGCCAGATGAATTACATGATTGCCCGCGGGCTGGCCGAAAACGGCGAGGCAGGCTTGGCGGAGAAAATGCGACTGGACTTGCGCCGGGTGATTGAGTTGTCGGGCTTTTATGAGTGTTTTGACCCGATGTCGGGCGAGGGCTGCATCGGTGGAGACTTTTCTTGGACGGCGGCATTATGGCTCGCCTGGGCGGGCCGTGATGCGCCTGCGTTTCAAACCGGTTAAGGAGGTAAAAATGGGCGCGATAAGACTTGAAAATGTTGAAAAATGGTTTGGCGACTTGCAGGTTATCCGCGGCTTGTCCCTGGAGATTGAGGATGGCGAGTTGGTCGTTTTTGTCGGTCCTTCGGGTTGCGGCAAGTCCACACTGCTGCGGATGATTGCCGGACTGGAGGAAACAAGCTACGGCCGGATTCTGATAGATGACCGGGATGTTACCGATAAAATTCCCTCCGAGCGCGCGCTGTCCATGGTATTTCAATCCTATGCGCTTTATCCGCATATGTCGGTGCGCCAGAATATCGGCTTTGCGCTGAAAACGGCGGGTGTGGACCGGGCCAGCATTGACAGGAAAGTCTCGGAGGCCGCTTCCATTCTGGAGCTGGACGATTATCTGGAAAGGCGCCCGAAGGAGCTTTCGGGCGGACAGCGCCAGCGCGTTGCCATAGGACGGGCGATCGTCCGCGAACCCAAGGGGTTTCTCTTTGATGAACCGCTTTCCAATCTGGATGCGGCTCTGCGGGTGCAAATGCGTTTCGAAATTGCCAAGTTGCATAAAAAACTCGGAGCAACCATGGTCTATGTTACCCATGACCAAGTCGAGGCGATGACGCTGGCTGATAAAATAGTCGTCCTGAGAGACGGGGTGATCGAACAAGTCGGCACGCCGCACGCACTCTATGAGACGCCCCGTACATTGTTTGTCGCGCAGTTTATCGGCAGCCCGAAAATGAATATCATGCCTTGCACGGCACAGGGTTCGGACTATCATCTGCCCGAACAGGGAGGGGGCAGGCACGGGTTGCAAGAGGATGCGTCCGGCATTGTGCATCTTGGCGTGCGCCCCGAACATATTCGTTTTGCCGCAACCGCCGACGGCCAATGCCGCGGACGGATTGAGGTGGTCGAATATCTCGGCGCGGACAGATACGTATATGTGAATTGCGAGGGGGTGGGCGTGTTGAATGTGCGCGTCCCGGGCGGTGAGAGCCACAAAGTAGGCAGCGAGGTTGGCCTGGCTTTTGCGGTTGACCAACTGCATTTTTTCACTCAGGATGGCCAAGCCGTTCGTTAATACTGGGTGTTTGCGCCGGTAAGATTGCTTGGGAAAAACGTTCCGGGATTCGAGTGAAGCGGGCAAAATGGAAAAATGCTGAAAAAATTAAACACTCTTTCTCTCAATGAGATTTCCGGGAAGGTTTCTGTACCCGGATATGACAGAAAGGCATTAAGCGCGGGAATCGTTCATGTCGGCCTGGGAAACTTCCATCGTTCTCATCAAGCCGTTTATCTCAACCGGTTGTTTCACCAAGGGGAAGGGTATGACTGGGGCGTCCTAGGTGCCGGAATCATGACACAAGATGCTCTTATGCGCGACAAACTGCTGGAACAGGACTGCCTCTACAGCGTAATAGAACTTGATCCGCAAGGCTACACGGGAGAAGTTTGCGGATCGGTTGTTGATTTTGCCGAGGTATCGAACCACGGGGTGTTTAGGGCCATGTGCCTGCCCGAGATTCGTATTGTCTCCCTGACAATCACCGAAGGCGGTTATTACATTGATCCGAACACGGAGGGTTTTGACTGTAAAAACAGGGTCATTCAGGCGGAAACGGACATTAACGAACCGCAAACGGTGTTCGGCATCATCGTTAAAGCCTTAAAGTACAGGAAAGAGAATGGCATGCCGCCTTTCACAATTCTCTCATGCGACAACATACCAAAAAACGGCCATGCCGCCCGCAATGCCGTTGTTGGCGTAGCGGAAATCATGGCGCCCGATATGGCAAAATGGATTGCCGACAACGTTGCCTTTCCCAGTTCCATGGTGGACCGCATCACGCCTGCTACCGGAAAACGCGAACTCGACCTGGTCAGGGAACAGTTCGGCTACCAGGACGACTGCGTTGTTGTTTGCGAGACTTTTTCACAATGGGTAATTGAGGATGATTTCCCGCAAGGCCGTCCCGCCCTCGAGAAGGTCGGAGTCGAGTTCGTCAATGACGTCACCATGCACGAATTGATGAAAATACGCATCTTGAACGCCGGTCACGCCGCGATCGCCTATCCGTCCCGCCTCCTTGGAATTGATTATGCCCACGATGCGATGGCTTCCCGCGTGATTGTCGATTATTTGGACAAGCTGGAACGCGAGGAAACCATTCCAACCTTGGTGACTTCCGCCGAAGTCGATTACGTGCAGTATTTCGAAAAAGTGAAAGAGCGTTTTGCCAATCCGGAAATTGCCGATACGATAGATCGTCTTTGCATGGACGGTTCCAACCGCCAGCCGAAATTCATTCTCCCGATCATTCATAATCGTTTGCAAAACGGGAAAGCGGTTAGGGGGCTGGCTCTTGAAGTGGCGCTGTGGTGCCGCTACTGCGCCGGGGTAAACGAGCGGGGAGACCCCGTTACAATCAACGATTCGAAAGCGGACCTGCTCAAGGAGAATGCGAGGAAAGCAAAAACGAATCCCGCCGCTTTCCTGGGAATGTCGGACGTTTTCGGCACATTGTCGGATAATGGAATTTTCCTGTCCGAATTTTCCAATTCCTTGAACGGGCTATGGCGCAAAGGAACGCAGGAAATGTTGCGCGATTACGTGGCTCGTCAAGATTGAACGCAAAGCAGCTCCTCGCATGTCCGGTTTGCAGTTTTCCTAATTGCGTTCCAGTCTTTTTGCGCAATTAAGCCGGAGGGAGCAACCCATGAACCGCCAACGGTGATGACGTTCGGTAATTTCAAATAATGTTTTGCATTCTCCAATGAAATACCGCCGGTCGGACAGAAGGCCACATCGGGCAGCGGTGAAATCATGGACTCAAGCATCTTCACGCCACCTGAAGCCTCGGCCGGAAAAAACTTCAGAACTTCGAAACCGCAATCGAACAAGGCCATTGCTTCCGTCGGCGTAACACAGCCCGGTAAAAAAGGAAACCCGGCATCCAAAACCTTTTCAACCAACGGGGCGGGGGAGCCCGGAGAGGCGCCAAAAACGGCACCGGCATTGATGCAGTCGTCGACATCATGCGCCGCTTTGAGAGTTCCCGCGCCGACGAGGGCTTCAGGACAGGCCTTTGCGATGCGTTCAATGGCGCCGAGAGCGCAATCGCTTCGCAAGGTAATCTCAAACACCCGCAGACCGCCTTCGATCAAGGCCCGTGCCATCGGAACGGCATCTTCAATCTCGCCGATTACCAAAACAGGAATCATCGGCGCCTGGCGGCAGATTTGCTTTATGTCGGCTGTTGTCGTCATACGGAGATACTCGCGCCCTTGTCGGCGGGGCTGACATGATCGCGAAAAACGGAAAACAGGTTTCTGCCCAATCCATGCCGGCTTGCCGATAAATCGCAGGATGCGGGCAAACGTTGCGCCCACTCGCTTTCGTCAATGAGGATATCCAAACTTCCCCGAGTTGCATCAAGGCGAACCATATCTCCGTCTTGCAGTTTGGCGATGGCGCCGCCGTCGCAAGCTTCCGGGGTGAGGTGGATGGCGGCGGGCACCTTCCCGGATGCTCCCGACATGCGTCCGTCGGTGACAAGGGCGACTTTGAAGCCTTGATCTTGAATGTTGCCCAGAGTGGGCGTGAGTCCGTGAAGTTCCGGCATGCCGTTGGCTTTTGGCCCCTGAAAACGGACGACAATGATACAATCGCGGTCAAGCTGTTTGTTTGCAAAAGCCTGTTTTACATCCTCTTGGTCGTGAAAAACTTTGACCGGCGCTTCAACAACGTGATGCTCGGAAGCGACGGCGGATATCTTCATCACGGCCGTACCCAGGTTGCCTTGCAATTGTGACAGCCCGCCGTTTTTACTAAAAGGATCCGAAACGGGACGCACGATATTTTTATCAAGCGATTGTCCTGAACCGTCTTTCCAGCAAACATTTCCCGCGTCATCGAGACAAGGTTCTTTGGTGTAGAGATGAAGGCCGCGGCCGAATACGGTATTAACGTCGCCATGCATTAGGCCGTTATCGAGCATTTCGCCAATGACGTATGCGGCGCCGCCTGCGGCGTGAAACTGGTTTACATCAGCGATGCCGTTGGGATAAACACGCGCCAGCAAAGGAGTTACTTCGGAGAGGTCGGCAAAATCCTCCAAATCCAATATAATGCCGGCAGCCTTTGCCATTGCGCACAGGTGGATGACGAGGTTTGTCGATCCTCCCGTGGCATGCAATCCGACGATGGCGTTTACAAAAGCCCGCGCACCGAGAATGTCCCCGACGGGCGTATAGTGTTCGCCCAACGAACTTATGTTCAGCGCTTGTTTCGCACCCATCTTTGTCAGAGCTTCTCTCAGGGGCGTCCCGGGATTGACGAACGCCGCTCCGGGCATGTGCAGTCCCATCACTTCCATGAGGAACTGGTTGGTGTTCGCCGTGCCGTAAAACGTGCAGGTGCCGGCACTATGGTAAGAGCTCATCTCGGCTCGAAGAAGCTCTTTTCTATCGATTTCTCCGCGGGCGAATTTTTGACGAATTTTGGACTTCTTGTCGTTGGGAATTCCCGACGTCATGGGGCCGGCGGGCAGGAAAACCGCAGGCAGATGGCCAAAAGAAGCGGCCGCCATAACAAGTCCGGGGATGATTTTGTCACACACGCCAAGAAAGACAACCGCATCAAAGCAGTTATGTGAAAGTCCCACGCTCGCGGACATGGCAATAATCTCGCGCGAAAACAAGGACAGTTCCATGCCCGGCTGGCCCTGTGTGACGCCGTCGCACATGGCCGGAACGCCGGCGGCAACCTGTGCCGTTGCACCGATTTCACGCGCGGCTTGTCGGATGATTTCGGGATAGCCTTCAAACGGTTTGTGAGCGGAGAGCATGTCGTTATAGGCGGTGATAATTGCGAGGTTGCCTTTATCGCCTTCGATCATGGCTTTCTTGTCGGCGCCCGCGCATCCCGCGACCGCATGGGCGATATTACCGCACGATAGCTTTCTGCGCACCGGATGGTCTTCCTTGTCCTGCCGCACGCGCCGAAGATAGGCCGAGCGGCTGTCCGAACTGCGCTCCTCAATGCGCTTGGTAACCTTGTGCACCATGTTGTTCAAAGACATTCTCTTCTCCTAAGCCGTGTAATGAATGGTTGTGCGAGGTTGATTGAATATCAGTCGGATAGGCGCGTCCCCCAAAGACGGGGTTTGCTCGGCCTGTTCGAGCGCCTTAATTTTGTTCTCTCCCTTAATGAGGACATGATGCAATGCCGTTTGATTAAATGCAAAGGCCGTCAGGGTGAGACGCATCTCTCCGCTGTCTGCAAGGCGAATGGGCGCAAGGGAACAGGGGTTGTCTTCCGACAAGGCCTCATCCAGTCCCTCGGCGCGCGGAAATAGAGACGCCGTGTGCATGTCCTCTCCCATCCCGACCACGCACACGTCAATAGGCAGGTGGGGAGACAGGGCGGATTCCACTTCCCTGTATGCCTCTTCCGGAGTTGGCGCATCCCGATAAAGGGGAAAGAAACGAGCTTCCTTGGCTTTATTTCGTCCCAATTTGTCGCGCAACAAGGCAAAGTTGGAGCGCTCACTCGTTTCCGGAACCCATCTTTCATCCGTAAGCGTGACGGTTACTTTGGACCAATCAATGTCTTCCAAGGAAAGTCGCGTTAGAAACAGTCCGGGAGTCGTGCCTCCCGGAACGGCCAAGGTGGCTTTTTGGCGTTTCCCGACAGCGTCATCCAATTCTTGCGCCACCGCTTTTGCCAGGTTTTCGGCCTGGGCATCCGGGGTTTCATAGCGAATAATGTTCATTCTTATAGTTGAATATCCCGCCAACGACGGCCGTCCCGGTGAATTAACATCATCGCATCTTCGGGACCGGAACTTCCGGCATCATATTGCCGGGGCGGATGGCCGGACTTGGACCACGCCTGGAGAATGGAATCCGCCCACTTCCATGCCGCTTCGACTTCATCACCGCGCATAAAGAGGGTCTGGTCGCCGCGAATGACATCCATAAGCAGGCGCTCATATGCATCCGGCATTTCGGCGCCGTCCAGATTGAGTTGGTCTTTGAATGACATATCAAGGGAAACTTCGCGCAAACGCATGCCGCCCGGTCCCGGGTCTTTGATGTTCATTTGCAGCGTAATTGCTTCATCCGGCTGTAATCGCATTACCAGGGCATTGCCGTGGAGATTGCTGCCCTTCTCGCCAAAAATGGAATGGGGCGTATCCTTGAAAATAACGACAATCTCCGTCAACCTCGAGCGCAGCCGCTTTCCTGTGCGCAGGTAGAACGGCGTCCCTGACCAGCGCCAGTTGGCAATCTCGGCTTTTAGGGCAAGGTAGCATTCGGTGCGGCTGTCACTATTGCCGACATCGTCAAAATAGCTTTGCGCCTCGCCGTTTGCACGATATTGTCCGCGAACCGTATGGGCGGCAATGTCCTCCGGTGTTATGGGCTCAAGCGCCTTGATGACTTTGAGTTTTTCATCTCGAACCGCATCGGCCTCGAACATATTGGGCGGCTCCATCGCGGTCAGGCACAATAGTTGCATCAGGTGATTTTGAACCATGTCACGCATAGCGCCCGATTGGTCGTAATATTCGCCGCGTCCCTCGACGCCGATATCTTCGGCAACGGTGATCTGGACGTGGTCAACGTGCCTGGAATTCCACAAAGGCTCAAAAAGCGAGTTGGCAAAGCGCAAAGCCATGAGATTTTGCACCGTTTCCTTTCCCAGGTAATGATCAATGCGATAAATTTGCGATTCCCTAAAACCGTTTGACAATTGCCGGTTTAGCGCCTGTGCCGAGGCGAAATCCCGGCCGAAAGGTTTTTCGACAACAACGCGCGTCGGCTCGATTGCAAACCCGTATTTTACAAGCCTCTCCAAAACCGGTCCGAACAAACCTGGAGAGATGGACAAATAAAAGGCCCGAACGCGGTCTCGGCTTCCTTCCAGCGTTTCCGCCAATTGCTTCCAACCCACATCGCCGCTCGCATCCATTCTTACAAAGTCAAGAATTTCCAGAAAAGATTGCAAATGCTTCGAGTTCAGCTTGTCGGGCTTTACAAACTCTTCGAGGGCCTGTTTCGCAAAAAGACGGAAGCTGTTCTTGTCCATTTCCCTGCGGGATGACCCGATGATGCGTGAACCCGGCGGGATCTGTCCCGCAATCATTCGGTAATACAACGCAGGAATCAACTTTCTCTTCGAAAGGTCGCCCGTTGCCCCGAAAACAACAAGATCAAAATCTGGAACCGGAATGGTTTTCATCAAAATGCATCCGCCTTTCAGCCTGCCGCGTATAATAGACGGAAAGTTAATAAAAATCAATTGCCGGGTAAGGGCGATTTATTGACAGAATGGACTTTGTCTGATTAACATCGCTTTCACTGTCGTTTGCAAAAGAAGATTTAAATGATTGTATGTTGCGGTGAAGCTCTAATAGACATGATTCCCGTTTCCCCTTCGGACGAAAGCGGGGAGTTTCATCCGATTGCCGGCGGCGCGGTGTTCAATACCGCGATTGCGCTGGGGCGTTTGAACGTGCCGGTCGGTTTTTTCACCGGCATTTCAACAGACAAATACGGCGAGCAACTCAGCGAAGAGTTGCGCAACAGCCGGGTGGACATGTCGCGCGTGATTGTCTCCGACCGCCCGACCATGCTGGCTTTCGTTAAATTGACCAATGGCCAGGCAAGTTATGTTTTCCATGATGAGAATACGGCAAGCATATCGCTCACCCGCGAGCATTTGCCGAAAGCATCGGAAGTGGCGGATGCCTATTTTTTCGGGGGGATTAGTTTGATTTCCGAGCCTTGCGCTACAACCTACGAGGCATTGATGGCGCGTGAGCATGCCGACAATGTCATCATGTTGGACCCCAATATTCGCCCTGCCTTCGTAAGCGACGAGCAAAAATATCGCGAACGGTTGAACCGTATGCTCGGCTATACGGATATTGCAAAAGTTTCGGACGAGGATTTGGACTGGATTTCAGGGCAGAAACCCGAAGAGGATGCGGTTGCCGATTTAATTGCCAAAGGGGTCGCGATTGTCATTGTGACCAAGGGGGAGAAAGGCGCTTCGCTCTATACGGGAAACATCAAGATTGGCGCAACACCGCCGAAAACGTCCGTGGTCGATACCGTTGGAGCCGGCGACACGTTTAATGCCGGTTTCCTGTTCTGGCTTTCGCGGAACAACGGCCTTAAAAAAGAAAGGCTGAAGGTTTTTTCCGAAGAAGAACTGCAAAATGCATTGAATCTGGGAGTTTATATCTCATCATGCGTAGTCGGGAAGAAGGGGGCGAACCCTCCTTGGGAACACGAATTGGACAGTCGTTTTCTTAGATAAGTCGGATCAAGACCGGGAATTCTCCCCGTCAAAAAGGCAAAAGGGTCGCCTCTCGCCGGAACTTCAAGTAACCCGCATTCACCCCGCCGCGAATCCCGACGCCGGAACGCATCACCGCTACAACCGTGTTTTCGCTTTGTAAATACGTCACTCCAATTCCCCCGATGAAAAACGCTTTTCCCGCCAAACCCGGAAAGCGCTGGAATAAATCATTAATATTGGCAAGATTGTAGACCAGCACAAACGCCTGCGAATTCTCGGCCCCAACATCGAATCCGAACGACGGGCCTTGCCAGAAAATCTTTTCGTGCTCCCCCGACTTCATATGCAGTTCGCCTTCTCCATAGGTCAGTCCGAACAGCAAGGCGCCCGAGTTCTCCTCCCCCTTGATAAATGCGTTCGGCGAGCCGTAGTCTTCAAACACGCGGTTCAGAGCCAATGCCATGCTTTCCGACAATCCTCCAAACAAATCCTCAACCTCGTCGTCCACCTCGCCGCGTGAGTAGGTCGGGTTCGTATGTTCGTCGGCATGCGCCCTGCTCGCAATCGAAAGAGATGCAAATGAAAGCGCCAACACCAGCGCGTACATCACTAATCGTGTAAAGAGGGGAGACATGGGCACTCCTTTAAAGTTTCGGTTGCGGACAGTCTAAACCAAAACGCTAGGTTTGGCAAATCCATCCGCCGCCGAGAACCTGCTCGCTGCCAAGAGCGTAGAACACGCAAGCCTGTCCGGGCGCGGTCGTCTCAATGCCGTCGGCAAAGCGCACCATCGCGCCGTCATCTCCGTCGGCGGTCAGGCGCGCCTCTGTCGGCTCTTGATTTGACCGCAATTTCACCCGTATGGCCATGCCGTTTTGTCTCGCGAAGGTATCGCGCCCAAGCCAGTTAATGTTGTGCAAGCGGATCTCGCGGGTTTCAAGGGCGTCGCGAGAGCCGACGGTGACGCGGCGGGTGCGCGCGTCCAAATCCACCACGAACAAGGGCTCGCCGGTTGCGATGCCAAGTCCCCGGCGCTGGCCTATCGTGTAGTGCATCACACCGCGATGACGTCCGAGAATGCGTCCGTCGGTGTGGATGATCTCGCCCGGTTCCCCGGCACCCGGATGCAACGACTCAATCACATCGGCGTAATTTCCTTGGGGAACAAAGCAGATATCCTGGCTGTCAGGCTTGTCGGCAACGGGAAGGCGCAGTTCCTTTGCACGTTGGCGCGTTTGCATCTTCGTCAACGAGCCAAGTGGAAAACGCAAGCGGACGAGTTGATTGGGACGGGTTGAGAACAAGAAATAGCTCTGGTCACGCTCCAAATCCTTCGCGCGATGGAGTTCGTTGCCAATGCGCCGAACATAATGACCCGTTGCCAGATGAGATGCACCGAGTTCTTCGGCAATCGAAAGCAGGTGCGTAAATTTAATCCGCTCGTTACAGCGAACACACGGAATCGGAGTTTCACCTCGGCGATAGGAATCTGCAAACTCGTCAATTACCTCGGCGCGAAAACGTTCCTCGAAGTCGAGGACATAATGGGGGATGCCGAGCGAAGCGGCGACCCTCCGGGCGTCATGGACGTCTCGACCCGCGCAACAGGCTCCCTTGCGCGCCGTTCGCTCACCGTGGTTGTAGAGTTGGAGCGTAATGCCGATGGTCTCATAACCCTCGTGTGACAACATTGCCGCCGCGAGCGAGGAATCCACGCCTCCCGACATTGCTACGACTATGCGCTCCTTTTCCATAAGGCAGTGTCACAGCAACTGGCAGAAAAATCAAGCGCGAACGGCGCGGGAGGGGGCACAGCGATTATCTTCGTTTGCGGCCGGACCTGTGGTGCTGACGCGCTTGCGCCCGGGCGGTGAATAAGCGCCCGATATTCTTCCATGGCCTCCCGATGCCCATAGTTTCACTGCCGGAGGAGCGCTCTCTTGGCGGCTTTGCGTTCATCTGAAGATTTCAACCATAAAATCTCTTGCCTCGAAGCGAGTCGGTGTGGTATGACTCGCAATGGGAATCACCGGTAGAGGCGCAATGACCTCTGAGAGTCCCATCCAGCCGCCGGGTGCTCAAACCGTCCCGGGAGATTGGGTAGGTGTTCAGGCCGGGTCGAGTGACCTTGCTGAAATCCGCCCGGTTTGCGTCTCGCGTTGGTTCTGTTGCGCCCATATTGTCCCTTCGTGGTAAAGAAAACCTCAACATTGAAAGTCACAATCCTCGTGAAACGAGTCGGCCTATGAAAAAGATTGAAGCCATCATCAAGCCCTTCAAACTTGACGAAGTTAAGGATGCGCTCCACGAGATCGGGCTCCAGGGACTCACAGCCTACGAAGCGAAGGGATTCGGCCGCCAAAAAGGCCACTCCGAACTCTACCAAGGTGCCGAATACACGGTCGACTTCGTCCCGAAAGTCAAAATCGAAATCGTCCTTCCTGATGAAATGGTCGACACCGCCATTGAAGCCGTGCTCAACGCTGCAAGAACCGGAAAAATAGGTGACGGAAAAATCTTTGTCACGGACATCCAGGAAGCCATCCGAATCCGTACCGGCGAATCCGGTGAAGAGGCGGTCTAAACCCCATCTGTAAACCAACCCAGCAACCCAGCAAGCAACCCATAAAGTTCGACAGGAGACCCATGATGGACATCCAGAAAATCAAAGACCTAATGAAAAGCAAAGACGTGCAATTCGTCGATTTGCGATTCACGGACCCTCGAGGAAAGTGGCAGCACGTAACCTTCGGGGCAAACATGATTTCCGAAGACACCTTCAGCGAAGGCGAAATGTTTGACGGTTCTTCCATCGCCGGGTGGAAAGCCATCAACGAATCCGACATGGTGCTCGTGCCCGATCCCGATACCGCCGTCCTTGACCCTTTCGCCGCGCAGCCGACCCTCGTTTTCATCTGCGACATCCTTGAGCCTGCAACTCGGGAATCTTATCGCCGGGATCCCCGTCTCACCGCCAAACGAGCCGAGACTTTTCTTCAGCAGACGGGCATCGGGGACCAGGTGTTCTTCGGTCCCGAGGCCGAGTTTTTTGTCTTCGACGACGTTCGCTTCGCTGCAACACCCTATAACACCGGATTTCAACTCGATTCCGGGGAATTTCCGGATAACTCCGATACCTTCTATGAAGCAGGGAATCTCGGACATCGCCCGCGGACCAAGGGCGGATACTTTCCCGTTCCGCCGATCGACTCCGGTCAAGATATCCGCTCCGAAATGCTTACCACCATGCAAGCGATGGGCATTGATATCGAAAAACATCACCACGAAGTTGCCGCCGCTCAACACGAACTTGGCATGAAATTCGATACTCTCACCCGTTGCGCCGACAAGATGCAGATTTACAAGTATGTCGTGCACAATGTCGCGCACTCCTTTGGCAAAACCGCCACCTTCATGCCTAAGCCCGTCTATGGCGACAACGGAACAGGCATGCATTGCCACCAATCCATCTGGAAATCCGGCAAGCCGCTTTTTGCCGGCAACCAATATGCTGACTTGTCGGAGACGTGCCTTCACTACATCGGCGGAATCATCAAACACGCCAAAGCCATCAACGCGTTCACCAATCCGTCAACAAACAGCTACAAACGGCTCGTGCCGGGTTTTGAGGCGCCGGTGTTGCTAGCGTATTCCGCAAAGAACCGCTCCGCGTCTTGTCGAATTCCGCATGGCGCAACCCCGAACGCCAAACGCGTTGAAATCCGCTTTCCGGACCCTGCCGCGAATCCCTATCTTGCCTTTGCCGCAATGCTCATGGCGGGTATCGACGGAATCGAGAAAAAACTCCATCCCGGCGAACCCATGGATAAGGACTTGTATGAGTTGCCGCCCGAGGAACTCCAGGGCATTCCAACCGTGTGCCTGTCGTTGAGAGAGGCGTGCGAATCACTTGACGCCGACAGAGAGTTTTTGAAGAAAGGCGAGGTTTTCTCCGATGATCAAATCGACGGATACCTCGAACTCAAGTGGGAAGAAGTCCACCGTTGCGAGCAGACTCCACATCCCGTCGAGTTTGATATGTATTATTCCGTTTGAGCGGCAGGGGTGGCAGAAGCGGCTTGGGTGTGTTTGGCAACCTGGGTCTGTAAGCGTTGCGCTTTCGGAGAGAGAGCCGCCCGCTTCGACTTTAGCAAGAAGGCGTCCAGCCCGCCGGCATGCTCAACCGAACGCAATGCGTGGATGGAAATACGCATGCGCACGGACCTTCCAAGCGAGTCGCTCATCAGGCTTACGCTCGCAAGATTGGGAAGAAACCGCCTCCGCGTTTTGTTGTTCGCGTGGCTGACACGATTACCACTTTGCGCCATTTTTCCTGTAAGTTCACAGCGTGCAGACATAGTTTGGTACTCTCTCGTTATTAGATAGTCCGTATGTTATAGGGCGTTTATTTCGCCGGAGTCAAGGGCGGCGATGAAGGTGGTGCTTGGTCCTGGTGCGGGAGGCATGCACCCTGCTGTTCGCCCATTGTATCACGTCCTGCTTCTTTCCGGAAGTTTCGTCTGCCGTCAGCGCGGGCGGTTATGGCAGAATTATCGGAGGGAGGGAAGGGGAAAATGCGGCAAGAGGCAGTTCTGTTTGCCGGGTTGGGAGATCTTCAAAATTCCCTTTTCCTTGGCAATGACCTGTTGCCGGAGGCACGCGTGAAAAGCAAGATTCACGGGAATTGGCAAAGGCTATCAGCACCCGCGGTCAAGGGATTTTCCTGAATTCGAAGATTCCCGATATGGCACGGGTTGGACGGCGAGGGCAGGTCCATTGTAGTGCTCCTCCTTTTGGCTCTCCCGTCTTTTTTCCAAGCACTCCGCTTCAATTTCAAGGGGTTCACGCCGTATCGGTTTCAGCGAGCGTTTCCCGGCCTGATGCAGGGGCTGACGATTCTCCATCGGATCATGCCTGATTTTGGACATGCGGGTTATGGCAATCAGTATCCGTATGGTTTGGCCATGATTCTGCCTGGTTCATCAGCAATTGCGACTACAAATTCCCACCTTCAATTTTCACTGACTGGAGACCACACATTAAACCTTCGAGAAGCCGGTTCGGAGACGGTCATAGAAACGGCTGAAAATGCTTTTTAATATTTTCTCATCCGTTGCATCATAGACGCATTCACTCATTGTTTCTTTTCGTCCGCAACAGACAAAGGATCAGGACCATATTTGTTTTCTCCTTGTGTGCCCGGAATGAACCAGAGCACAAAAGGAATTATCGGCAAGATTATGGCAGGCAGGGCCCACCAGCCTGACCATTCTATGTCACGAAGTCTTTGCGCAATTACCAATACATTGCAAATCAGGAGAAACAATATGAATGCTCCCCATAGTGCAAAATACAAAAGGCTTACGCTCGCAGTCACATTTGCAAGACCTTTCCAGCCAATATCCGGAACCAAAAATGCGATGCCTCTCCAGCCGGTATCCGGAGCCAAAAAAACCTCGATAAAAACCACAAAATCCGGAATTAAAAAATCTTCAATGAGGCTCGCAAAGACCAGCCAAACAATTGGAAAGAATATAACAATCGGATCAGATGCCAACCAAAACACCAATGAGGCAAAAATATAACTCCTGCGATTGCGTCTGCCGGAAGGTGTAAGCCATCCTTCAAAAACAGGTTTGCTCATAACAGCCAATAACTCCTTCGCCACCGCTACAGTCTAGGTTGGTCCGTGAACCAACATGACCGTGAGGCAATTCAGGCAAACGGTCAACACCCAATTTACGGTCTTAAGTCAGTGACTATTGCCGTGATTGCCCGCGTACCGATATTTAAGGAAAACCGACGGGACGGGTACAATGAACCAAACGAAGGAAGGAGCGGCAAGATACGAGTCGCCCAAAAGGGGGTAGATAGGGCAGAACGTTCCGTACCTTGCCGCCAAAAACATCCTATCACAATTCGTCCGGTTTTAAAATTCGGGGATATTTTCCAGACATATTCCCTTCATGTCAAACACTTTGCGGGTTTTTAGATTCATTGACGTCTTCCTCAATCCTTTTCTCAAAATGTCTCGGAATCCCGGTTCTTGTCTTACGAACTCCGCGGAGTATAACGAGTTTCCGGCCACCCTTCGTAAACCCGCCTGAAATCGATTATGATGGATTTGCACCCTCTGTCTGTAAATTCGCAGGACCATAACCCCCGAGAATTTGCATCCTAGAACGCGTATCTGATTCCGATGTTTGCCGTGTAGCCTTTGACTTCGGAGCCTTGTTGCGTGGAGATGTCGGCGGAAACGGTGAAGTTATCGTTCCAAGAATAAGAACCCCCGAATCCGACGTCAAGGACAGGGTCCTCCATTTCCGATACCATCTCCGCACCCGCAACTTTCGTGACCACTTTGCCGTCCAGAGGCACAAGGACATCCAAGCGCCCGTGCATGTCCACGCCGTCCCATTCAGCCTCGGCAACCGCGCCAACCCGCCCGAACAACACGTCCCCGTCGTCCAGGGAGACGGCAGTGTCGTCGGTGGAGGTGTAGTCATCGAAGTCAACACGGCTCCACGACAATCCCTCCGAAAGGATCAAGCGGGTGTCGCCGAGATCAAAAACATGGCCCACTTCCACGCCGACACCCAAGGCGGTAGCGTCCGGGGATGCGAGGGTTGTTGCGGCGTTCTCAATTTCGGTTTCGAAGCGGGAAAACTTGACCTGTCCGCCAATATAGTAATCGTTGTGCGACCAAGTCGCGCCGGTGGTCGCAGAGATGGCTTCGGAGTTAATATCGGCAGGCCCGTCGGCAACGGAGGCTTCGGTTCCGGCAGTGGCGAATCCAACGCTTGCGTCAAGGATGATGGTGGGCGTGAAGGGAGTGCTAACACCGAACTCGACACCTGCTTCCTTGGTCTTGAAACTGGCAGCGGAAGGTTCGATTTCGCTGGTTGCAGCCGTGATTTTTGCGAATGCTTTTGTGGAGTCTTTGAAATTTCTGCCTTGCTGTCTTTCATGCATGGACTCCGTAAGTGCGAGATGCGAGAGCACGGAAGGCAAGGTATCGAAGGCCGTTGCCGGGCCTGCCGGAGTCACGGGAAGACCACCGCTTCCGCCATCACCATTACCGTCGTCATTGTCGTTACCTCCACCATTACCGTTGCCGTCTCCATTGTCTCCACCCCCGCCATTGCCGTTGTCGCCCCCGTCATCATTGCCACCCCCGCCGTTATTGTCACCGTCTCCGTTGTCTCCATCCCCGCCGTTGCCTCCCCCGTTCCCATTACCATCACCATTGTCGTCTCCACCATTACCGTCGTCGCCGCCGTCCGTTGCAGCAGGAGCGGCAATGAGATTCCATCGTGTGTTGGGAGCGTCATATTGGAGGTTGAAAGTGAAGCCTCCGTTGAGAGCGTTGCCTGCGGTAAAGGCATCGTTATCGGCAACATCAATGAGGTTCGTGATGGTGACTTGTTGTGTTGGAGCAACCCCGCCAACGGCGCGAATGTTGACGGGGATGGTGCCGGTGACGGATGTTGCCGTGAGTCGTGCGGTGCTTAGGGTTACGCTTCCGCCGGAAAAGTCCACGTCAATCTCGATGCTGCCGGTGTCACCGCTTGCTGTGATTGCGCCGAAGGCTGCGATGGAGGATGTGCCGGCAAGCGCGAGTCGTCCGGAAAGCGTGATTGGGACGCTCGAAGCCGGGCTGGACGTTTCGAATTCAAGGGCACCGCTTTCACTGATGGTAATATTATCAACGCCGAGGATATTATTCTCATCATCCTCGTTTTGATCGCCGAAATCAAAATCGCTGAACTCACCCGCGAATTCAAGTGTTACGGTTCCTGCGAAACTTTTGGCGTAGATAGAACTATTGAGCCTGGCGCCGTCGCGCATAACGATTTTGGCATCTGCCGTACTACTACCAGCGAGGGAGATTCCGGCTCCTCTGGTGCTTGTAACCTCACCGCCAACAGTAAGGAGGACTTTGCCGCTGCCTTGATGGCCTATAACAATCCCTCCCATGCCAGTGACATCGCCGTTCGTTGTGATGGTGACATCGCCTGTTGTTCTTGCATGCGTGCCGACTCTGATACTCTCGTCAATATCGGATGTGATATTTCCCTCTGCTGTGATGTCGATGGAGCCGGTGCCTTGTTGCCCAACCGCAATACCATTATCTTCAACGTCTATGTTGCCTTTTGCGATGACGGTGATATTCCCGGTTTGCTGTACAGTGGTGACAACGATTCCGTCGTTCATATCCGAATCGATATTGGCGTTTGCCGTAACGGTAACGTCGCCGGCTCCGTTTTGGTCAACGAAAATACAGGTTCTAACGCTGTCAATGTCACCTGTGGTGACTTCTATTGCACCTGCTCGCAGGTGTGATGCAACGATGTAGACACCTCTGCCACCTGCATCAATTTCGCCTGTGGTGACTTCGGTTGTTCCTGATCCGCCTTGGAACATATAGATGCCATCCTTTCCCGCTATAATGTCTCCTGTTGAAGAGACTTCCGCGTTTGTTCCGCCAAGCATGTAAACGAAGATGGCTTCTTCATTCTCGGATGTAATCCTGCCATCGAGGATTATTGACGTCTCGCCTTCAGCACCGTTTTTTCTTGCTTCAACGGCTTTTCCCTTGGCTGTGACGTTGCCGTCCAGATCAATGGTAATCGCGTCGGTGGACGAGGACAAGGTAATACCACCTGTAAAACTTGCATCTGTTTCCGAAATGATGGTGGCAGTACCCGATGCCGTTGAGAGGTTGACGGCTTTCTCAGTTGAACGGCCAACGACGTTGCCATTGGCGGTGAGGGTGATATTGCCGGTGCCCGAGAGATTAACAAGGATGGCATCTTTATCGTTATTGGTAGCGGTCACGGTGTCGGAGGTGGTTATATCCACATTTCCCGTGCCGGAATGTTCAATCTCAATGGCCTCTTCACTGGCACTGGAAGTAACCGTTCCGGTCGCCATAATGGTAACCGCGTTGTTTCCGTCAATATCGAGTTTGATGCCCTCCGCGCCGCTCGAGACGGCCGCGTTTGTGGTGACATTTACCTCGCCCGTTGTTCCTGCAGCCGTGACGATATCGATGCCGGCATGAGCGCCTCCTGTTACAGTTCCGTCTGCCGTAACGGTAACATTACCATTTCCGCTTTGGTTGATTTCTATGCCGCTATAATCAGTGGACTCGAGAGCTCCGTCTGTTGTGACAGTAACCGCACCCGTGCCGTCTTGGTCGATGTTGATGGCATCGTAATAGGAGGTGATGTCGTTGTTATTCGACAAGTTGACATCAATTGTGCCGGTAGTCGCTACGGACGTGACCATGATGCCGAATCCTGTATTACCGGAAGAATTCAAACCAAAGGTAGCGTTTCCGGTAACATCTATATCTTGATTTTCCCGACCCGTAATGGATTGGGTATTATCATTCGATGAATTTGCCGCACTAGAACAAGTCCAAACTCCCGTTCTCCCGGCTTCTCTGCAAGTCCCGGCTTCAACCGGTGAGCTCGTTGCCAACAACGCGCTCAGTGCAAGCACCGATGTACCGGCTAAAAACGGTGCAAAGGAGATTAGGCCTTTTGAAGTTTTTCTAAGCCTTCCGCCTCGGGTAAGGAAGGGGGTAAAGGGTGATTTCTGCGTGGGAACGTTCATTTTATCCTCCCTTGAAAACAGGACTGATTCAGCTTCAGAGGCTGACGGTATTTTCCATGCTAGTCAATGTCATGTCAATATAAAATCATGCGTGCTAACTGCATTTCGATTTACTTTGTATTAAATTCAATTCCTTTCTCCAAAAGTGTTTTTGCTATTGCACGAAACCCGTGAAAGGAGATGGAGAAGGGGGGCTGGAAGAACGCAAAGAAGAAGCCGGTGGAGAATGCGGACCTATGGAAAAGGCTTAAAGAGGCAACGGGAAGGCATCAGATAGAATGGGTCTGGACACCGAAAGAAGTGGTTAGTGCCGGTTATGAGAGGGAGGATGCTGTTGAATTAGCACAGAGGACCATGGAGGAGTATTCGCGCTAACGTCTCCTTTCGGTTATGGGTGGTTGGTGGATACGTTTGTGTCTTAATTTGTAAAATTGCAAGAACGCAATGAACCCGCCTAACACTACAACGATTCCCACCGACATCGTTGCTATGAATTTGACTATATCCTTGGTTTTGATAGCCATTGGCGGTGTCAGCGTTGCTATTGTAGGTTTGTTTTTTTAAGGGGCATAGAGCCTTCCAGGGAGGAAGTTGCAAGCGTGTGGTCATTTTGGTAGACTCTGCTCTTGTCAGATTTCTGCGCAGGTTTCCCTTCATATGAATCATGCTCGGAAATCTTCTTGAGCCGTGTAAAAATCTCCTGTGCACCGTCCGAGAGATTCATAACCTGGAGGGAGTTCGTGAACCACTGCGAGAAGGTGTCGTTGCGTAAAATCAGACGTGGACTTGCCGCTTTTGTAACGTTTCTGGCGTGCACGTCGGCGGTTGCGCTCGGCGCGGTGCTTTCGATGTCCCTGCCCGCAAGCGCAGGCACGTGCACCTCTATTAATTCGGATGGAGTCTACGTCTGTTCCAGGCGGCAGGATGGTTACAACGATTCCCCGATAATGATCACCGCGGCCTTGGGCCGGACCTTGACGGTCACGCAAAACGGCAATTTCGGAGTCGACGGTCAGGAGCATTCCGAAGGGAGTGCAATGGCCGTCACGGCGGAAGCGGTTTCGAACGGGAGCACTGCGGAACTAAAGGGGCGTATCAACAACACGCGCAGGGGCGGTGCACCCAAAACCTCCGGCAATGGAGTCACTTTCAACACCGTCATGGGGAACTCGCGCTCTGACGCTTTCGAGGCGGGTGAATTCGTCATGGACGCTTCCAACCTCACGCTCGAACCTGCCGACGGGAACAGAAGCATTGCCGCAAACACGGGTTTCTCGCATCGCGCGTCGATTTTTGAATCCTATCCGGCGGTGCTGGCGTCACTTTCATCCCTGGAATCCCTGCGGCAGTCGCGCAACGGACGCTCCTGGGTCAGGGAAGACGGCGTTGGTTTTTGGGGGAAGGCGGATGTGGGGATTTGGGATGCGGAGGCGAAGGTCTCAACGACCGGGGCGAGCTATGAGGTCATGGATGCACGCATGCGCTTCGGCGTTGACGCTCCCGTTGCGGGAGGTTTGGTGTTCGGCGCAAACATTGCGGCGGGCTCGTCGGACGCGGATGTTTCGGCGGCGTCGGGCAACGGGAGCATTGAGTCGGAACTGTTCTCCGGCGGGTTGAATGTGTCATGGGTGGACGAGAATTTCTACATTGACACGCGCGCGCAGTATGCCGCCATAACCTCGGACATTTCCTCCCCGGGGGAGGTTATTGCCGTCGATAACGAAGCAGAAACATTTTCAGCGGCCGGCGAGTGGGGCTATCGGTTGCGTGCGGGACGCCTCTCTTTAATTCCCTCGGCGCAACTGATTTGGGGCGATGTTGACTTCGATGGTTTCACCGCTCCCGACAACAAGACTGTTGTAGTGGTGGACGGAGAGACACTCACGGCCCGTTTCGGCATTGTTGCGGATACCGAGTGGATTGACGAGACCGACGTCCGGGGAGGCATCCGTGCGGGACTTGACTTGCGGTTTCCGCTTGACGGGGAGACGGTTACCGGGGTTTCGGGCGCGGAACTGACCAGCGTGATTGAGTCGCCGATAGTCGAGTTCGGCTTCGGAATGGACTACGAGTGGTGGGACGGCTATTCGGTGAATGCGGATTTCGGTTTTTCGCGCGGAAACGAGGTGCGGGAATATCGTGCAAATGTTGGAATGCGCGTCGATTTCTAGTGGTTATTTGCACTCTTTGTGTGTGCCGCTCCCGGTGAAACTTCGGATGATTTTAAGCCTAAACCCTTGCTAAAAGCGGTTAAATCTGTAATTTCGCATTGCGTTCGTCTTTTGGGCAGTTGTATACTTTAGGTAGAAATGACGAAGAAGATTTTTCTTGCAAAGCGCGTGAGGGTTCCTATACTAGTCCATGGAGTGATTCGCGCCCCTGTGCAGGTGGTGGAAACCGACAAGAAGGAGAAGGAAAGTGTTAAAAACGATATGTTTTTTGGTTGCTAACGCGTTCGGAGGGTGGGCTGTTGTTGAAGGCGGCATTAGACTCGTCAATTACATTTTTTCGTAAAATAATCAATAAAGCAACCTGGTTATTAACCGCCTTTTCATCATTGCCTTTTTTATTAGAATTGATAAATGAGAAATATCGGATGTATGAAGATACGGTTAGGTTGTCGTATCCATATTTGAATTATTTTCTGCCGGTACCTGATTGGCTAATAGTTATGTCCTTTATTGTTGTCGCTCCTTGTTGGTTGATAAGTTTGATATACGGGATGGATAAATTGGGAATTTTAAAATGAGAATCACAATTTCGGGTAAAACCTATCGCATGGCGTAGGGTTTCTAGAGATTCTGTTTGCTTAGGCATATAGCCGCCCTTTTTGTATCGGTGCGATGGTTCATGGATAGTATTGTCTCTTTGCTGGTTCTCCGCCGGAGCCTTGTGCGCGCCGTGGCAATGCCTGCGCTTGCGATATTGGCGCTTTCGTTCGGGGGCCTGTCTTCGTCGTCGGATTCGCATGCGGACGAGTCCCTGTTTGCGCGCCCGAATGCGGCATTCAAGCAGGTGTGGAGCGGCGCTCTGCGTTGTGCCGTGCGCGGGGACGATGATGCCGCCGTCGAACAAGCGCTTGAAAGCGGCTCCGTCCCGGCGAAGGAGTCGCGCAACTATTCCGAATGCGGAAGACAGGCGTTGCGAAATACGGGCTCGCGCATAATCGTTGACACTATTGAGGATGTCCTTCATCAGGGAGGTCTTGCCGTCTTCGAAGAGGGTTTCCGGCTTGATTCGTCGCTTAACTGGGTTTTCGGCAGCAGTGTCCAGGGCGAAGTGGATGTTGTGCTGCCGATATGGTCAAGCGGGCGCCCGGAGGGCGAGGGGAATGCACTGTTCCTTCAGCCGGGTGCGGTGTTTTGGCAGGGGCTGGGTGAAGAGGTGCGCACCGATGCAAACCTGGGGCTTGTTTACCGCTCAAACCTGGCGAGCGGTTTGGTGGCGGGGGGATCGATCTTTTACGACCACGGCTTCAGGCGCGGACATTCGCGCTTGGGCATCGGGGCAGATGTGCAAAGCGGGATGTTCCACGGCGCCTTCAACTATTACCATCCTCTCACCAACCAGTTGGAAGGCCGCGAGGATAACGCCATCCCTTATTTCGAAAGGACGTTGCGCGGACTGGATGTGCATTTGGCGTACAGGCGCGACCGTCTGCACCTGGGCGGTTCGCTAGGATACTGGCGCTTCGAGGGCGAAGACGGCTCGCAAACACAGTGGCATCCGAGTTATGAGTTTGATGCCGGTTTCCGCGTGCTGCCGGGCGTGTTTGTGGAGGGGAGGTATGAGCACCACGAGGACGAGGAGTCGCTGGGTCCGCGCTGGAGCGCGGGGATGTCGTTCGAGTTCTCGTTGCCGAATTTGGATGGTGCGACGGGCGCCGGCGGCTGGCAGCTTCCGGATCCGGATTTGTGGCGTGCCGTTGAGCGCGAGAAGCGAATTCTCTATGAAGAATATGAGCGGGGGCCGGGAGTCTCGTTGCGTTACGAGGGCGAGAGGAACCTCGGCGAGGGGAGCATGGTGCAAATGACGGCCGTGTTGAGCGAGGCGTTTGAGGAGGACATCGTGCTGCATCTTGTCGGCGGCGGGACGGCGGACTACGGGACCGATCCCGATTCCGACGACTGGCAGATGGGTTACCGGGTTGTTCCCGCCAATGAGACGGCGCGTCCGGATCATGCGGGCATGACCGAGTGCGCGGAGGCTTCGGAGAATGCGCCTTGCGCGGTTACCGTTCCTGCGGGCGATACAAGGGTCGAGGTGCGCGTTATGGTTCACAACGAGGGGGATTACGAGGGCACGGAAACGATCCGGGTTTCCTTCGTTGTTCCGCCCGAACATGCCGGGCTTCTTGCCGTGCGCGATGCAACGCAGGTGTTCACCATCGGTCGGCATCTCGCGCCGCCCGTCACGCTGGCTTACGAAGGCTCGGCCACCGTTCCAGAAGAAGGCGGCGCTCCCATGACCATGGAGGTCCGCATCGGCGGGGAAGAGGGGCTTCCGGAAGATATCACAATCGGTTTTACCACGGGAGGCACGGCGGACTTCGGCAGCGCGCCGAACGACTGGTTTTTCCAATATCCAAATCCCGCCGACCCTTCCAGCCCGCCGCTGGACTGCGATGCGGATGTTTCAAATTGCACGCTGACCATTCCCGCCGGCGAGACGAGCGCTTCGATTACCGTCAATGTCAACAACGACGACACTCCCGAGAATCCCGAGACACTCATCCTCGGCATTACGCTTCCCGCCGAGTATGAGGATGTTGCGCGGCTTGGCGTGCCTTCAAGCCAGACCGTCACCATTACCGCGAGCGAGAAGAACATCGCCTTCGGCGCCTTCGATCCGCTCGATCCGGAGCCGGCGCGTCTTGAGACGGATGTCGAGGAAGGCGTCCCCGTCGAAATCGAAATCGCCCTTGATCCTTCGCCCGTGCCGATAACTCTGGCATTGGAGGCCTCCTTCGATCCCGGCGGTCCGGCGGATGCCGATCCGGACGAGGTTCAGTTCCCGAGCGATGTGGTCATTCCCGCCAACACGGATTCGTATAATTTTACCTTCACCGCCGTCAGGGACGGCGTTGCCGAGTTCGCCGAAGAAATCTTCCTCAACATCCGTGAAAGTTCCCGCCGTCCGCTGCCGACGGGCTGGTCGATACTGAGAATTCCCCTGGACACGCAACCCGACCGGATGCGCATTGAGATTGCGGCAAATGAAAACACCGTTGTTTGGAATCCCGCCAGGAGTCTTGAAATTCAAGAGGATGAGGGTCCGCAGACGGTGAAGTTGGTTGTGAACAGTCCGTTTGAGGAACCGGTGCGGCTGCGCCTGCTGCCCACGGACGACTCGACCGCGGTGCTTCAGCCCTCGGCGGGAGAGGAGGGGGATTACATGTATTCGGTGACATCGGGCGGCACGTATTCGTCCGACGACGGGATACTGGAGATTCCCGCGCACGGCGGAGAGGGCGCACAGGAGATCGAGGTTACGATTGTGCCGCGGGACAATCCCGATGCCGACGGCGACAAGACAGTTATTTTCGAAGTCAGCGAGTCCGGCGCGGCCGGCGATCCGGGCGTTCCGTCCGGCTGGAGGATCGGCACTACGAGAGCTTCTTCGAGTTTCCTCGAGGTCACGATTGTTGACGACGAACCACCGAACCGGGGAAGGGTTGCGTTTGCGAGATCGGGATCGCGCGTGACCGAGGGCAGTTCGTTCGACATTCCGATTTCCGTAACCGGGATTTTAGGTACGACGTTTGACGTAATGATTACGGCGCACGGTGCGACGGGTGACGCGAAGATTCGGGGCACGAGCGGCCCGGGCATCGAGACTCCGCATCGTTTTGCCGTGAGTTCGGCGGCTTCGAATCTCGGCATTGACGTCGCCGACAACTCCGATGTTGAAGGCAGCAGGGAGATCGTTTTCACCTTGACATCGACAAGGCTGCCGCCGGGCGTGCAGTTCGGCAGCCAGATAACCCACACCCTCGTCATTGTCGATGACGATGCCGACGACGGCACTGGCGGTGATCCCGGCGGCGACCCCGTTGAGCCGAAAAACGTAATCGGCTTCGCATCGTCGGTGCCGATCGAGGTCACCGAGGACGGGGTTGCCGCAAGCACGGTGCTGCGGTTGCGCACGCCCGAAGGCGCCCCGTTTACGCGTCCCGTTCCCGCAATTATACCCATCGCGCTGAAATTCGGCGACGATGAAAACAGCAACGACTTCACCATCAACTTCGCCGATGCGGCCGACGGCTCGTTCGGTTCCGCGTCCAAGTTGCTCTCGATTGCCGCGGGACAAGCCCATCCAAACGGAAACATTTTACTCAGCATAGACCCCCGGGGAGACGAACATCCCGAACTTCGGGAAGAACACACCATCACCATCGAGCCGCACACGACGCGTTTTCCCTCGGATGACTGGGAGATTGATGCCAATGCAAACCAACTCACCATCCACATTGCCGCCAACGACAACACGATTGCGTTTGAAGATTCGTCTTCGTCCCTTGAGAATACCGCCACAACCGCGGCCGACGGCATCAAGGTCAAAATCCTCGTCGATCTTCCGCATTCGTCCGCTTTCAATCTCGACCTTGATGTCACCGGCGATGTTACCATCGACTCCGTAGCCAACGGCACGTACGACGCCGCCAACAACCGCCTTGTCGTTGATGTGGGGGCCCCCGAAGTCACTCTCACCGTCATATCCTCCGACGGCAGCGCGGCAACCGGGAATACACAGGCCACCCTCGCCATCAGCAAACCCGCAGGCCAGGACGACAACATCTCGGCGGGCTGGGAGATTGGCGGGCAGGCTTCCCATGCCATCGACATTGTCACTGAGTGAGCAATCCTGAAGAACATTCTCTCCGAACTGACCGGCACTACGGAGATCAACGAGACATTCTTGGGTGGTCGTATGAGCGAAGTCGACAAGGTGAATGGAATACGGGCTAGCCTGATTCGAATCACATACACAAAAAACCCGCCGGTAATTGCCGAATTTGGGGCTGTTGCATTTGATTTAGATAAATGTATCGTATGGGGATATATATGAAAGTGCCAAGTTTCCCCTAAATAGGGACTATGGAACACAGAGTAGTAAGATTTAGATTGCATCCGAAAACGAAGGCTAAAAACGCTATGTTATTTGGCACTGCAGAGGCTTGTAGGTGGGTTTGGAATCAGGCTGTATCCAAACTTAGGGACGAGTATGAATGGAAGGGGAAATGCGATTATCGTTTTTATACGCTTGGGAAATGGTTTACTACGCTTCGCAATCAAAACCCGTGGTTGTTGCAATATTCAGCGGGTAACGTGCGGGACTCGTTGAAGCCGATAGAAACGGCCTATAAGAAGTTTTTTAAGCATAAGGATTCGGGATTGCCAAAGTTTCGGGGAAGATACAACACAACCTTATCGTTTGCATTGGCAACTAATAAAACTTTTCGTGTCAATAGGAATTCCGATGCCATATACATCCAAAGAATTGGGTGGATGGGATTGAGCGGAAACAATCCTTATAGGGGTTGCAAAGCCGTTTCGGGACGTGTAAAGCATGAGAACGGCAAATGGTATGTGTATTTGGTTTACAAGACAGAGACCGAACAAAATCAAAATACCAAGTTGGTTGGTGTTGACCGGAATGTAGGAAATATCGCCTTGTCGGATAATCGAATCATTGAACTTCCACAGGTCGATTCGTTGATTCGCAAACGGACAAGGTATCAGCGGCAAATGGCGAGGCGTAGAAAGGGTTCAAAGCGGTATTTGGTATCCAAGAGTCGGGCGGGCAGGGCTTATGCCAAGATGGCGAATATCCGTTTGAATTGGGCGCATCATGCAAGCAGGACAATAGCCAACGATTATGGCACCGTGGTTTTAGAAACGTTGCAAACGAAAAAGATGACGCGTAAGGGACATAAAAACCTTACCAGAGGGATATTGGAATCGTGCTGGGGGAGTTTGGAACAGAAATTGGGTTACAAAATGCGGGTGATTAATGTTAATCCCGCATACACCTCGCAGACATGCAATGCGTGTGGAGCGAGAGGGAAACGCCAAGAGCGCGGGTTTGCCTGTGCTTGCGGATACCGGGCGCATGCGGATACCAATGCCGCCAAGAACATATTGGCTCGCGGGGTCGAGTCGTTAGACAAAGCGTTGAAGCCTGTTGAGGCGGAGCCTGTCCATCTTAAGCGAGTTGCCTAACATGGCACTTTCGCATATAATCCCCTATCGTATTTATACAGGAACAAAAGGGGTCCTAAATAATTGAACGGATTCCGGTCTGTCTATAATTGAGGTGTGAAAGATGATCGATTCACTTGTGGCGGGGAAAACGCTCTGCGAAATATCAAGTTGGACTATAACCAATTTGCGGTTGCAGAAAGTTCTATACTTCGCACACATGTTCTATTCTGGGAGGGAAAAGAAGAAGTTGATAGGTGAAAATTTCCAAGCGTGGGAATATGGGCCTGTGTTACCGTCTTTATACCGTCATGTTAAGCAGTTCGGAAAATATCCGATAGAAAGCTCTGTCTTCTTTTTTCAAAAAGGTTTAGAAAGCCGCGATAAAGAATTTACATATTTGGAAAATATGTATAACGCAATGGATGATTTAGACGCTGGCGATATGATTAACATTTCACACTGGAAAGAAGGCGCATGGTATAAAGCTTATGAGCCTGGAGAAAGAGGCAGAATAATATCACAAGAGGATATTGTAATCGAGTATCATGCGAGATTCGGAGAGTCCGGATAACGAACAATTAAATCCAGAAGATTTAAAAGCTTGGATTGAACTTGGACAAAACCTCTTTGGTAAAAAAGAGGTTGATATTTATGCTAACAGTTTACGAAATGATGTAGATTTAGAAAGAGAACGGCTTAGTAAATGTTCAGGCAAGCTTTTCATGGTTGCTATTGTTCTTGAAGCCATCTACATCTACTTTTTTCGATCTTCCTTTATGGAAAATTGGTTTCATGCTTTCGCTCTTTTTACATTTCTTATTATCGATCTCGTTTTTCTTTCCGTGTATTGGAAGATGTTTTGGTTTGTGAATTTTACGACTTCTTTGATGAAAAGATCAAAAATCAATTTCAAGGGTGACATAAATACAGATGACGATAATGCCTCCTAACCGTTTCCTTGTAAGAGATTTGCTGCTCGGCTAGGGGGTATATGAACCAATAAAAATTCAGACCGCCGATTCGAGAAACTGGAGCATCAACTCGAATCGCTGGAGGCCAAAATGGAGGCAGATATGAGAGTTTCACAAGCCCAGAGAGAACAAGCGAAAACCGAAAACGAAGCAACCCTTGCGAAGAACGAATCTGCTATCGATCGACTTCTTGCGAGTAACGCAGAATTTCGTGCGAATATGGAAAGTACGTTAATTCCATAACCACATCCATTACCACGAGGTTAATGATTGGACTGGCCATTATGTTGCCTTCTTGAGTTTGGTGGTTGCTTTTACGGGAGTGTTCCTGCGTAGCTAGCGATTCCGGCGACATACCCACCGAAACCTTTTCCATAGGTCGGCATTCTCTACCAGTTTCTTCTTTGCGTTCTTCCAGCCCCTCTTCTCCCAATTCGCTATCCATCTGGTAATCTTGGGCTATCCCTCAATATTCGTTTTTCGTCCAACCCCGTTCGGCAATTCAAATCAACCCATGCATCCGGCGGGTATCCGTGGGGGCGTCTTTGCCGTCTTCGTTTTCTTTGTCGGGCTCCGTTTCCGTGCATGACGGGCATAGCAAAGCGGTGATAAAATTCCGCAAAAAGGAGTCATTGAGGCACAGGGCTTCATCGAGTGTCTTCACCAGGCGCCCCGGTCAAGCGCCACGTTTCGGTTCGGGTTTCCGGCTGTTTTCCCTTCCCGGAAAGCCTCGAAAAACCCGTTGTTACCAAGGTTCAGCCCGTTAAAACAAGGTTTGTTAAAAAAATTCTTGCCAAAACTCGTCAAATTTGCCACTATCCCCGCATCTTGGGGATGCAGGCGAGGTGAAGAAAAGTCGGATTTTTTGGGGATTTCGGTTTGATTTTTGATTTGGTAATGAGAGTTGGTTGGTGTGAGAGTTCCAATAAGAACATTTTTGTTTCCGGTTATATCGCTTCTGTTTGCGGTGACGGCGTCGTCGCAAGCGGACGAGACCCTTTTTTCTAAATCTTCGCAAACGCTGGAAAGGCTGTGGAGCGGCGTTCTCGGCTGTCATGATGCCGGTGACACGCAGGGCTTCATTCCCCTCGATCGTTACAACTCCGGCGACGGCATTGGCACCGGCACAGGCAGCACCAGCGCGCTCAATGATGCCGGCCGGCGCGACTACTCCGAATGTGCGCGGCAATCGTTGCGCAACACTGCTTCGCGCATGCTTGTCGATACCATTGAAGACGCCGTTCGCAGCGGAGGCATTGCGCTCTTCGAGGACCGCTTCCGTCTGGACTCGAGTATTTCGTGGGTGTTGGATGAAAGCGTTCACGGAGAGATTGATGCCGTTTTCCCTGTTTGGGGCGAGGAATACGGCGACGGAACCGGATCGGCTCTTTTTATGCAGCCCGGCGTGGTCATCTGGAACGGGCTTGAGGGCGCCGAGCGCGTTGATGCCAACTTCGGTCTTGTCCTTCGCACGCATCTTGACAAAGACACCGCCGTGGGAGGCTCGCTGTTTTTCGACTACGACTTCAGGCGCGGACACCGTCGTCTGGGCGTTGGCGTGGATGCGCAAAGCGGGGTTTTGCAAGCCAATGTGAATTACTACCATCCGCTGAGCGATTGGCGTAAGGGCCGGGAGGGGTTTGAAGAACAGGCCCTGCAAGGCGCGGATTTCCGTCTTGGATTGGCGCTGGACAGAGTCCGCCTCGACGGCTCTCTCGGCGTTTGGCGTTTTGAGGGAGAGCGCGAGCAGGCTAGAAGAGATTGGCACACCTCCCACCAGTTTACCGGGGAATACCGAGTGTTTCCGGGGGTCTTCCTGCAAGGCGGCTATGAGCATCATAACACCGATGACTCCCTGGGCTCGCGCTGGAACGCAGGCTTGGCGTTCCGCTTCTCGTTGCCCGGATTCGAAGGCAGCGACAGCGGCGGCGGACGCGTGGCGGTGCCGGACTTGTGGCGCCTGGTCGAGCGCGAGAAGCGCGTTCTCTACGAAGAGCGCTTCGATATTATTCCCGCGGTCGCGCGGATTGAGACTTCCATCGCAACGCTCGCGGAGGGCGATGACCCGTTCACCATGAGGTTCGATTTTGACAAACCTCTGGAGCGGGAGGTTACGGTCGTGTTTGCGGCGACGGCGCGTTCGAGCGCGGATGCCGGCGACTATGCTTTGAGCGGCGCGGCGACGGTCACCCCGCCGACAATTTCGGGAACGTCGCAAGGAGTGCGGGGGCAAGGGGAGCAGGGACAGGGGGTCGTGGCCGTCGGAGCGCAGACAAACGGCGAGGGCGGACGCCTCGAGATGGTGCTGCCGCAATACACGAGTTCCATGACTCTCACAATCACCATCACCAACGACGACATCTCCGAGACCGATGAAATCATTGAACTTGCCGCAACCACCACCGGCGCGAACTCCCGTTACGCTCGTTTGGACGGTCTCGTGCGGATTACCATTCCGCGCAACGACGACTACACCATCGGCTTTGCGTCGCCGTCTTCCCGGGTTGACGAAGGCGCGGGAGCGGTAACAACGCATCTGCTGTTGCGGCTCGGTCGCCCCGCTCCGGCCGGCGGCGTTCCGATTTCCGTGAGTGCAAGCGGCCAAACTTCCGACATTACCTTCACATCCCCGACAACCGTGACCGTGCCCGCGGGAACGGATGAGGGAGTCGTAGCGCAATCGGTGGCGTCCGTTGCGGTTACTGTCAACGCCGACACCATCGGCGAAAGAGCCGAGGAAGTCGTATTCACGATTGCACGGGGCAGTCCTTTCCCGCAGTCTCCGTGGCGGCTCGATCCCGGTGCAACAACGCACACCCTGACCATCAACGCGAACGACAATACCGTCGGCTTTGCGGCCTCCGGCGGCGGCGTCAATCCCTCCGAATACGATGAGACGGACGGTGTTGTCACGCGAACCGTTCAAATCACCGGCGTTGCGGCTCCCGCAGGCGGGCTTCCTTTCAGATGGGCGGCCGCCGGAGACGGCACCACCAACATATCCAGGGACATCTCTCCGACCGGGGGGAGTTTCACCATCCCGGCGGGGCAAACCAGCGCGACCTTTGACTTCAACATTGTTAACGACGAGATTGCCGAAGCCGCCGAAACCGTCCGGTTGATTCTCGAGGAGGGCGTCAACTTCCCGGACGGATGGAGCATCCCTTCGCCCAACAACGAGTTCTCCATCAATGCCAGCGACAATACCATCCAGTTTGCGCGCGGCAGTTCGACGCTTGAAGAAACCAACACCGGCGGAATTATCATCCCCCTTAACGTCAACCTTCCCCACGCTGCCGGCGACATCCAGGTCGGCCTTGGAATTTCCGGGAGCGCAGGCAGCGGCGAATACAGTATTGACGTTCCGGGCGCGGGGTCTTATTCCTCCGGAGCCGGGACCCTCACCATTCCCGGAGGAACAGGCACCGTTAATATCCGGGTTCGCAGCCAGGGCGTCGACAACCAGCCTGAAAGCGACGAGACCATCATTCTGACGCTCTCGGAACGCCCGTCACCCAACGGGTTCCCGAACGGGTGGGGTTTCGGCACGCGCACGGTGCACACCATCACCATTCCCGAGAACGAGGAGCCCAGGGGCAGCGTCGGGTTCGCGAGTTCAAATACGACTTCCGCAAGCGAGGGCCAGCGCGTCACCCTCGCGGTGGCATCCACTGCAACCGCGAACGCTAGGCTTCCCCTTAATTGGAGCGTTACCACGGGAGCCTCGGATGTTGACGGCTCCGGCAGCGGAACCGTGACTGTCAACAGCGGAAGCAGCAGGGCGACTTTCTCTTTCACGATTGCCGACCCGCCTACGCCCGACCCCGAGGGTCCCGAGAATGTCGTCGTCACTCTCACCGGTCCCAATCTGCCGACGGGCTGGTCGCTGGGCACACGCACGCACACGATCAACATTCCCGCGAACGACCGGCGCATCACTTTTGCGGCGACGACGGCCACTGTTTTGGAATCGGCGGGACATTACGACCTGACCCTGTCGTTGAACGATGCAAGCACGGTTGCCCTGCCGATACGCATTACCGCTCCTTCGGGCATCACCGTCACGTCCCCGGACGTTCCGGGGAACTGGAACGCCGGCTCGGCAACCTACACGATACCGGCGAACTCGGGCCGCAGCGCGAAGGTGCGGCTGGCGTTCCCGCAAGACAGTACTTATGACGACAACAGTTACGGGGTTACTTTCCGCGAAGGCGGCGGCTTCCCTTCGAGCGCCGGCTGGGAGCTTGCGGGCACAAGCTTTACGCTGGAGGTTGACGATCCCGAGCCCAACACGGTGCAGTTTGCGCCGAGTTCCGGCAGCGTCAATCGCACCGGCGGCAGTGAAGGCGAAACCGTTACGCTTACGGTTCGCTCCTCAACCACGGCCACCGCCGACCTGGATCTGACCTGGGAGGTCAATGACGATGCCGACAACAGTGACGACGACATCGCAACCGACGACGGAACCGTCACCATTCAAAACGGCAGCAACTCCGAGACCTTCGACATCGTTATCAGGCAGGACAATGTCGCCGAACCTGCCGAGGATGTCACCGTCACCCTCGGCTCCCGTTTGCCGACGGGCTGGAAGCTGGGGAATCGAACGACCCATACCATCACCATTGCGGCCGACGACAACACGATCAAGTTTGCATCTGCAAGCGGTACCGTCGGCGAGGGAGACGGAACGTATAACGCCGAAGTTCAAGTTAATGCGCCGAATCCCGACAGCAGCATAAGGCTCAACATCACAACGGGCGGCGGGGCGACCCGCGGAAGCGATTACACCGTCGGCTCGAGCGTGACCGTTCCCGTTAACGGACGCACGGTGAACATCCCCGTCACCATCATCGATGACTCTGTGTTCGGGGAGAGCGGCGAGACCATCGAACTCACCATTACGGGTCCGCCGGACGGCTGGGCGCTTGTCTCGCCGACGACGCACGTTATCACCATCACCGACAACGACAGCGCGCCGAGCGGAACGTTCGGTTTTGCCGCCAGCGGCAACGCCGCGACTGCGAGCGAGGGCGACACCGTTAGTCTGACGGTTCGCTCCACCGCCGCGCCCGCCGCGGGTTCGCCGATTTCTTTCAATTGGTCGGTTTCCCCCTCGGGCGAAGTCGCAACCAGCAGCGGAAGCGGGACCATCACCGCCCCCGCAACGAGCGAAACCTTCGATATCGAAATTGTGAACGATACCGTTGCCGAAACCGCGGACGAGATCACCGTCACGCTCACCGACGGGAACGCGAGCGACAACTTTACGCTCAACAGCGGCACGGCAACGCACACCATCACCATTGCGGCGGAGGACAACACGATTGATTTCTCCTCCAACACCGGAACCATCGCCGAACAGAACACGACTTCTTTCAATATCACCCTCCGCATTAACCAGCCGCTCCCCGCCGGGACGGTCGCAAGCGTTGACCTCACGCCCAGCGGAACCGCGGCAAGCAACGACTACACGCGGTCTCCGGCGAGCGGCAACAACGGCTCCATCAGCGGCGACACATGGACGCTCCCGACGGGAACGGGAACGGCAACACTGGAGATTACGGCCGTTGCCGACGGCGTTGACGAAGCCGATCCCGAACGCGTCACCTTCACGCTTGAAAATCTTACGGGTGCAACGGGCTGGTCCCTCGGGAGTGCAACAACCCAGCACGTCGACATCAGCGACGCCGACAGCACGCCGAGCGGAACGTTCGGTTTCGCCGCGAGCGGCAACGCCGCAACCGCGAGCGAGGGCGACACCGTTAGTCTGACGGTTCGTTCCAGCGCCGCGCCCGCCGCGGGTTCGCCGATTTCTTTCAATTGGTCGGTTTCCCCCTCGGGCGAAGTCGCAACCAGCAGCGGAAGCGGGACCATCACCGCCCCCGCAACGAGCGAAACCTTCGATATCGAAATTGTGAACGATACCGTTGCCGAAACCGCGGACGAGATCACCGTCACGCTCACCGACGGGAACACGAGCGACGACTTCACACTCAATAACAGCGCGGCAACGCACATCATCACCATCGCGGCGGAGGATAACACCGTTGCTTTCACCTCGAGCACCGGAAGCATCGCCGAACAGAACACGACTTCTTTCAATATCACCCTCGGCATCAACCAGCCGCTCCCCGCCGGGACGGTCGCAAGCGTTGACCTCACGCC
>JAPOUT010000089.1 GCA_026708545.1 Hyphomicrobiales bacterium | reverse complement strand
CAAACCCTGTCAATAAGCCGAACAGGCCATGACCCGAAACACGGCGTTCATTCGTTTTGGTTTGGTTCCTCGAATCTAACTTTCGGGACGGGTGCGCCGACGTTCATTTCCTTATCCCTGTCCCTGATCACGACACACTTATACGCGTCTTCCAATGTGTCAAAATTACCGACATGACCATAATCTTCGCCCGTTCCACTAAGATAATACGAGCCGTTGCTATCTTCATCCATGATCCAGTGAATATTGTGGTTTCTTTCAATGACCTCGACCAACTTTCTGATTTTGCCGTCCAATTCTTTCTTTGCGGAAACGCCGGAATATCCTTCGCTAAATCCCCAAACAAATCCGCAAACGGCAAACAGTGACTGTATGGCAATAAACAAAATCGCGATATTTTGTTTATCTGTGGGAATTGCTCCGTATTGAAACAACCCCAAAATATCCGAAGCTTTTTCAATCCCCAGGAAATTCAGCACCTGCGCATTGTCTAAACTCCCCAAAACAAGCAAGCCCAAAGCCCCGCTGTAGGCGACAAACGGAGTAATGGCAAGACCAATTCCTGCGCCAAACAAACCACGTAAAAATTTCCCGAAAAACATTTACCACTCCTTACTGCTCAATTGAAGTTTACACCGTATTGTAGAACACAGTTGCCGGATACGAAAAGAAAACACCCCGTCACCGTTCTTATCCGGCTGATTATCGGACGAATCCATTATATCACCCCGAAGGAAGAATCGACAGGATAATAACACTCTCGTTGCGAGATTAACCCGCCGCCATCGGCGTAAAAATATCCGTCCATTCCATCATCTTTCGCCTCGGCCCTGCAATATTCCATGCTTCCGCTGCACGCCTCCTGTTTAAACAATTCAAACATCTTCAACCAAAACTTGACGATTGCCGAACCCTCCGGACCCAATCGAATTAACCCGCTTAAATCGGCGAAAGATTCGCATATTCCTCGCTTGGACACCCGAAGCCATGATGTTGCCTGGGAGAAGGGAGCGGAAAGGTCGAGACCCGCCCGAGCTTCGCGAAATATGAACTGCTTTGACATGGCCGGCTTTTCATTCCCGGCAACGACGGCGGCACCGCCGGACGCGAAAAACCCGTCCCCGAGGATTTAAGGAATTACGGCCGTTTGGAACGATATTTGGTGGCCGGCTTGCCGAATGTTTTACGAGCGTCGCGTCCTCGTTTTCTCTTCCTCGTCCATAATGCTTCCAAAAAAGCATCCAAAAACGATCCCCGGCAGCAAAAGGGCGCATCCGGTTACCATCCACCATTCTCCTTCTCCCAGGATGATGTAGAAAAGCAATCCCGCTGCCAAATAAATCACGCCCGCAAGCAACAGCCCCCCTGCAAGCAATAACATGATCCATCCCTGCAGCATCGGAAAAGACCTCCCCCATGGTGTCAACGTCCAACACAACAATAAGACGGAAACGGCAAAGGAGGGCGACAACACCACCACGCCAAGACGAACCAAAATATCGGATTCGGAATATATGGAACCCGCACTTGCTGCCAAGAGGACCAACGACCACACACAGGCCCATTGTCTATAGGAAAGCCTGTGAGGAAAAGACAGCGCGGCGGTTTCCGCGCCTCCGCTTCCACGCCGGAGCGAGTTATGAGCGTTCTCCAACTCCAACATTCGTTTCATGTAGTATTGTTGAAGAATCCATACAAAAACCGCGACGAGTATGGAAAGGGCAAAAATGACAATCGCCAAGGGAGCATTAATCGCACCGAAGACGGACCAAAGGTCGTCAAAGAAATCCACGAGACTCTCGCGGAGAAGTTCCGATGTCTGCAATATATTAAAATCCATCACGAAAACCGGCTGAAAATAAACGAAAAGCAAGATACAAAGGGAATTGTAGCAAAAGAAACCCCCCGAGTCCTCACCCGAATGATGCGGAGATTTGGCCGGACAATCACGGTCTCCGTTGATGAAATCGGAGGACCACAGGAACGAGCACCGCAAGGAACCCGGCAACCAGCATGCAAAGGACGCTCCCCGCAGAAACACTCTACCATCGAATCGGTTATGGCGCCATTTGCCGCCAATCCCCGGTCCAATCACCGCCGGGTGCGGAGACAGCAGGCCGGATCGAACCGTTCTCGAACAATTTAAGCCGGACGCAATTCCGGCTCACCCGAAATGCCCCCACACCCGAAGAGACTCCCGCAACGGCTTGGGCTGGTGCGTTCGAATATACTGCGCTCCCTGCGCCGCCGCGAAAATCTCGCTCGCCAAACTCGCCGCCCCGGCCTCTTCAAGCGGCACCCCGGCAATCTCCCGCAGGAAAGACTTCCTTGACGTCGATACGAGAACCGGCAGTCCGAACCGCTCCCGCAATTGCGGAATCTCGCGCAGGATTCGAACGCTATCGAGGGCGTCGGGCGAGAGAAAAAATCCCATTCCGGGATCGAGGACCAACCGCTCCCTCTCCACTCCCGCCTGTTCCAGCGCGGCAATCCGCTCCTCGAAAAAACCGATAACTCTCTCGGTGACGGGACGCGAATCGTCCGAAGCCTCCCGCGTTGCCTTGCCGATTCGCTGGGACGAATGCATCGCGATTAGAAAACACTCGGCCCGTGCGAGTTCCCCATAAAAGGAGGAATCCGCAAATCCCTGAATATCGTTGAGATAGTTTACGCCCAGGCTTATTGCGAACCGCTGGGTCTCGGTTGCAAAACTGTCAATGCTCAAAGCCGCCCCGTGCGAAAGCAGTCCCTCGCAAACCGGCGCAAGACGCGCGATTTCTTCATCGGGCGGAACCGGTCGCGCGGAGGGATTGCTCGCGGCGGCGCCGAGATCGAGAATGTCGGCGCCTTCCTCAAGCAGACGGAGCCCGTGCTCAATGGCTGCGCGGGGCTCAAAAAAACGCCCTCCGTCGGAGAAGGAATCTTCGGTGATATTGACGATGCCGAGCAGTTTGGGACGCATGTATCACAAGGCCTTCGAAAAATTACGCATTGTTCTCAAATCATTAAACGCCGCGGTGCCTGCAAAGTAAAGAAAACCCCCCGCCCAAAGCAATGCGGACGGGGGTTTTGGGCGGGGCGGCAATCAAACGCCGTTTGTAATCCCGGAGCGGAACACGGCAGCCGCCCCGCAACCGGATGCCGCACAGGCCCCCGAACGCTTTATTCCGCCGGAGCTGCGTGCGAAAAGCGGGGAATGCCGGTGATTCGGCTGTAAATTTCCGCGCGGGACCTCGCGGAAACTCTTCACGAAGGGCGCAAAAACGCTGCATGTCGCCGTTACGACTGTCTATTCGAGACCCCCGGCTCAAAAATCTCTCGAACCAACCCCCCACAATCCCTTGCGCAAAACCCAGCCTTGACGCTCACCGACGACAACACGGCACCACGCATCCGCGCACGACAACACCTCCAGCACAACCCCCGGCTCCAACAGCGCGACGGTGGCGGCATCGCCGGCGGCATCCGCAAGCAGCGGCAGGGGCGCGTCGGCGGCGTCGCCGCCGCCACGCCGAACTATCCCCCCGCGGGCGGTGCTGTCCAACAGGGCGAAGTGCACCCAGCCCTCGTCGCCGTCCATGTCGCGAATGCGGCGCCAGTGCTCGAAACGCTCAATAACCGCAACCGGAACGCCGCTGCGCCGGTATACCCACTTCACCGCGTGGTCAAAACTGGGCCCCAAGCGAACGTTCGCACGGGAAGCCTTCACCACTGCAAATGTCGACGACTCGCCGCCGGTTTCCGTGGTTTTCTCCGGGGACAGGGGAACAAACTCCTGACCCAGTGCCGTTCGGGGTGCGCCCGCAAGCAAGCACGCAAACAACACCAATGAAACCGGCGCAAGCATCCGTGCGGAAAAAATGACCATGGCCCAGTCTAGCACAAATCCCCCTCAAAAGCCTTGCCACAAGCGCCACATTGCGCCAATATGCCGTCAGCGTTTCTCAAACCTTGAACATCCTCGCAATCAAAGATGAAACCGCCCTCCCTGCAAACGATCCTCCAGGACTTCACCCGAGGCATAATTCGGTGGAGCAACAATCGAATCTTCGTCGGATGTGTCTGCATCGCGGGACTCTCCGTTCTCGCGTTCACTGTGTATTTTGGAAGCCAGGGATTCGAAAACGTCGATAAGGTCTCCTTCTTCCGCATCGCGACAGGGCCGACCTCCGGTACGTATTTTTCCGTCGGCAAGACGCTCGCCTCGGTCATCTCGCATCCGCCCGGCGCCGAACCCTGCGAAGTCGGGGGAAGGTGCGGCGTGCCCGGACTCATCGCCATCGCGCAAACAACGCAAGGCTCCGTCGCAAACATGCGCTCCGTCAACGCGGGAGAATTCGAATCCGGACTCGCACAGGCCGACATCGTGCACGCATCCTTCTGGAGCGAAGGCGCATTCAAAGGGGAAACCCCGCTCGATCGCGTGCGCGTCATAGCAAACCTCTACCGCGAAGCCATCCACCTCGTCGCACGTTACGGCTCCAACATCAAAAAAGTCGAAGACCTGCGCGACAAACGCGTCTCCCTCGACATCCCCGGATCGGGAACCCACGCCGATGCAGTCGCTATCCTTGAAGCCTTCGGACTCGGCCTCGACGACATCCATCTGCGGGAGATGGACTCTTCAACCGCCGCGGACAAAATCCTCGACGACAAACTCGACGCTTTCTTTTTGATTTCGGGCCCGCCGAGCCCCTCCGTTGCAGACCTCGCCAAACGCGGCGCCATCCGGCTCATCCCCATTGACGGAAAGCCCGCCAGACAACTCATCCGCGAAAATAATTTCTTCTCCCCCTTCACCCTGCCCGCGCAACTCTACAAATACAGCGGCGAAATCAGAACGCTCGGCGTCGGTGCGTCATGGATCGTGAATGAAAGCGTCGACGACGACCTCGTCTATGAAATCCTGCGCGCATTCTTCAATCCCGCCAACCGCGACTGGCTGCGCCCAACCAGCGGACACATCAGCATCTCCATCGACGACACACCCATCTTCCTCCACCCCGGAGCCAAGCGGTATTATCTCGAGGCCGGGATAATCGATAATTGATGACCGGCGAACTCGACAAACGAAGACACCCCTATCGCGGCGACATTGCCGCGGAAGAGTTGCGCGGACGCGTCGACGCCGAGCGGTTTGTCGCGGCGCGGGAATATCACGTCGGCGCGGCGCTCGCGGACCTGTGCAGGCACCCGCGCGCCGATTCGCCCCTTGATACGCAGATGCTTCTCGGCGAATGCTTTCGGGTCTATGACATCGTCGGCGAATGGGCGTGGGGACAGGCCGTGCTGGACGGTTATGTCGGCTATGTGCGGACGCGGGACCTGCGCGAAGGCTTTCGAACGCCGACGCACCTCGTCCGCGCACTGCGCACCTTTTTCTACCGGGACGCCGATTTGAAATCGCCCGTGCTGATGTCGACGGGAATGAACGCAAAATTGTCCGTCGAAAAAACGGAAGGGAGTTTCTCGCGAACGTCCGAAGGCTATGTGTTCACCAAGCACCTGGCCGGCACTGACACGCGCATTGACGATTATGTAAGCGTGGCGGAGCGGCTGCTCGGCGTTCCCTATCTATGGGGCGGACGCGACTCGCTCGGACTTGATTGCTCCGCATTGCTGCAATTATCCCTGGAGTGGTCGGGAATCGCATGTCCGCGCGATACCGACATGCAGGAACGCGAGTTGGGCGTCGAGGCCGAAGGCTTCACGCGCGGCGACTTCGTCTTCTGGCGGGGGCATGTCGGAATCATGCAGAATGAAACCCAATTCCTTCACGCCGAGGCAAACAGCATGAGCGTCACAAGCGAACCCATCGAACAGGCTATCCGGCGCATCCGGAAAATCGAAGGGGAAATTCGATGCATACGCAGACTGCCGCGCTAACCCCTCCCGAAACCGCCTCCGCCGGGCGTTCGAATCTCGATGCAGTCGTTGACACCCAGCTCGGCCTTATCCGCCGCGCGCAATAATTCGACCGAGCCGTTCGCCCGGCGAACCAGTGTCTCCCCCGGCGCGCCGTCGCCGCCGCCCGCCAAACCGAACGGACGATGCTCCCGGCGTCCCGAAAGAATTGAAACCGTCATCGGGCGAAGAAAGCGCAACACCCGCACGACGCCGTCGCCGCCGGCATATTTTCCCCTCCCGCCGCTACCCTCGCGAACGGCAAAGCGCTCGACCAAAACCGGATAACGCGACTCCAGAACTTCCGCATCCGTCAGGCGCGAGTTCGTCATGTGCGTCTGCACCGCGCTCGCACCCGCAAAACCGTCGCCCGCCCCCGAACCCCCGCAGATGGTTTCGTAATATTGATATTCCGAATCGCCGAAAGTGAAATTATTCATCGTTCCCTGACTCGCGGCCACCACCCCCAACGCGCCGAAGACGCAGTCCACCAGTTGCTGGCTCGTCTCCACGTTGCCCGCAACGACCGCGGCGGGATATTTCGGCGACAAAAAAGAACCCTCGGGAATGACTATCTCCAAAGGCCGCAGGCATCCCGCGTTGAGAGGAATGTCCGTCTTCGCCATGCAGCGAAACGCATACAAGGTCGCCGCCGTAACAATGGAAGAAGGAGCGTTGAAGTTGCTCGAAGATTGTTTTGACGAGCCGGTAAAATCGATGCGCGCCGAACGCGCCTTGTGGTCAAGGGAGATGCGCACGCAAATCTCCTCGCCGCTGTCAAGCGACACCTTGAAAGAAGAGTCCTGCAGCACGTCAATAACGCGGCGAACGGACTCCTCGGCGTTGTCGCGTACATGATTCATGTACGCGCGCACGACATCGATGCCAAAATTTTCACAAACGCTGCCAATCTCCTCGGCACCCTTGCGGCAGGCGGCTATCTGCGCTTCCAGGTCGGTGAGATTTTGTGCAGGATTGCGCGCGGGATGGTCTCCCGAAGCAAGCACTTCGAGAATCTCCTTCTTGCAAAGGCGGCCGTCTTTTACCAGCCGGATGTTATCCAGCAACACGCCTTCCTCATCGAGCGTGTTTGAGAACGGCGGCATCGAACCCGGCGTGATGCCGCCGATGTCCGCATGGTGCCCCCTTGATGCCGTGTAAAATGCGGGAGAATCACCGTCGTCGGCAAACACGGGCATCACGACAGTGATGTCGGGAAGGTGCGTTCCGCCGTGGTAGGGATCGTTGAGCGCGAACACGTCGCCCTCCTTCATGTTCCGGTTGCGGGCGATAACCTCCTCGACGCTCGCGCCCATCGAGCCCAAATGGACCGGCATGTGCGGCGCGTTCGCAATCAAGCGCCCCTCCCCGTCAAACAGCGCGCAGGAAAAGTCCAAACGCTCGCGGATGTTTACCGAAACCGCCGTTTTCTCCAGCGCAATTCCCATCTGCTCCGCTATCGACATAAACAGGTTGTTGAAAATCTCCAGCATCACCGGATCGGCTTTTTTTGAACCGACCGCAGCGCGCGCAACCTCCCCGACACGCTCGAGCAGAACATGCCGCAACGGCGTTATCTTCGCGCGCCAGCCCGGCTCCACAACGATTGTCCCGTGCGGCTCGACCAGCAATGCAGGCCCCGCAACCTCATGACCGACACCGAGACGCTCAAGGCGGTAGACGGGCGCCTCGCACCACCCGCCGTCATGGTAGACACGCGTGAGCGCATCGGCTTGCGGAAGCGGATCGGGGCTCGCAAGCTGTTCCCTCTCGCTCAATCCCGCACCGCCGCCGACGCTCTCGACGACGACGGCTTCAATCACTATCGAACGGGCCGGATCGATAAAACCGAATTGCCTCTCGTGCGCCCGTGTGAAAGATTCCTTCATTTCCCCGATATCGCCGCTGGGAACCTCGAGGGCGGCATCGCTTCCTTGATAACGCAACGCGGCCGTTATCTTCGTTGCCATCGCATCGTGCGCAACGCCCTCGTTCGAGAGCTCCCCGCGCGTCTCCTCGCACAAACGCGCTGCAATCTCGTTAAATTTTGCCATGCCGTTGCCGTCAAGTTCCGCCTCCACGCCGTGACGGCGGTGCGCGGTGATATCGGCGAGACCGATTCCATATGCCGACAGCAACCCCGAAAGCGGATGTATCAGCGCGCTGCGCATCGACAACGCGTCCGCGAGCGCGCATGCGTGCTGTCCTCCCGCCCCCCCGAAACTCACCAGCGCATAGCGCGTAACATCATAACCGCTGCGAACCGACACCTTCTCTATCGCGCGTGCCATATTGTCGATCGCAATGCGACGAAAGCCGGCGGCGACCTCTTCGGATGTGGTGGCCGGATCAATCTCTCCGGCGAGTTGCGCAAACTTCGAGGCAACGACGTCAGCATCCAGCGGCTCGTTCGCGTCGCGTCCGAAAATATGCGGGAAAAAGCGCGCATCCAGCCTCCCCGTCATCAGGTTCGCATCACTCACGCACAAAGGCCCTCCGTTGCGATAACACGCCGGTCCCGGGTCCGATCCCGCCGATTGCGGCCCGACCCGCATTCGGGCGCCGTCATACGTCAACACCGAACCTCCGCCCGCCGCTACGGTGTGCACATGCATCATCGGCACGCACAAGCGAACGCCCGCTATCTTCGTCTCGGAAACACGCTCGAACGCACCGTGATACTGCGCTACATCCGTTGACGTCCCGCCCATGTCGAAAGCGATTACACGCTCGAATCCGGCATGCTCGCCTATGCGGGCCGCCGCAACCACGCCCCCGCTCGGACCCGACAGTATCGCGTCCTTGCCTCGAAAGAGCACCGCATCGCTCAAGCCCCCGGACGACTTCATGAACATCAAGCGGCATCCGTCATGCTTGTCATGCGCGCGCAACTCGCCCGCGACATGGTCAACGTAACGGCGCAATATCGGCGAGAGATACGCGTCCACAACCGTCGTGTCACCGCGCGCAACCAATTTTATCAACGGTGCAACCTCGTGCGATACGCATACCTGTGCAAAATCCATCTCGCGCGCGATGGCGGCGACGCGGGCCTCGTGCGCGCTCGAACGCCATCCGTGCAAAAACACTATCGCGACCGCCTCAATGCCGTCCGACTTCGCCTGCGCGAGAGCCTCGCGCGCGGCATCCTCGTCAAGGGGTGCATGCTCGGTGCCGTCGGCGCGGAAGCGCCCGGGAATCTCGAAGACACGCTCATACAGCAACGACGGCTTGCGAATATCAAGCGCGAATATCTTTTCACGGTTCTGGTAGCCGATAGCGAGCGCGTCGGCGAAACCCTCGTTGACGAGAAGCGCCACGCGTGCGCCCCGTCGCTCGAGCAGGGCGTTCGTCGCGATGGTCGTGCCCATGCGGACGCTCGCGATGCGCTCGGTCGGGATGGGCGCTTCGGCGGGAATGTCGAGGAGGTCGCGAATGCCCTGAAGGGAGGCGTCGCGATAACGCCCCGGATTCTCCGAGAGCAGTTTGCGGGCCTGGAGTTCGCCGTTCGGATCGCGCGCGAGGATGTCGGTGAAGGTGCCGCCGCGGTCGATCCAGAACTCCCACTTGCCCGAAGATATCGCGGACGACTCCGAAGATTTTGAATTGTCCATCGCGCCAGCCTACCACGTTCCGCCGTTCGTGCTATCCTGCAGAAATGGAACCACGCTCTCCAATTCTGCGCGAACTGCAAACACGCGGCTTTGTCCATCAGTGCACCAATCTCGAAGCACTGGATGTTCATGCCGCGAAGCCTCCTCTCACCGCCTATGTCGGCTTCGACTGCACCGCTCCTTCGCTCCATATCGGCAACCTCATCTCGATCATGATGTTGCGGTGGTGGCAAGAAACGGGACATCGCCCCATTGTTCTGCTCGGTGGCGCGACCACCCGCATCGGAGATCCTTCCGGCAAGGAGGAAACTCGCAAACTCCTTGATGAAGTGCGCATCGAAGAAAACATTCAATGCATTAAAGACTGCTTTCGACGCTTTCTTCGTTTTGATGAAAGCCCCACCGGTGCATTGCTGGTTGATAATCGAGAATGGCTCGACGATCTCAACTACATCAATTTCCTGCGCGACTACGGGCGTCATTTCTCCGTTAATCGCATGCTGGGGTTTGATTCCGTTAAGACGCGCTTGGAAAGAGAACAGAACCTCAGTTTCTTAGAATTTAATTATATGGTTTTCCAAGCCTATGACTTTCTCGAACTCTCCCGTCGATATGATTGCGTCTTGCAGATGGGCGGTGCAGACCAATGGGGCAATATCGTCAATGGCATAGAACTGGCACGCAGAGTTGATGGACGAGAACTGTTCGGCCTTACCTCTCCCCTCATCACAACAGCAAACGGGCAAAAGATGGGCAAAACGGCCTCCGGCGCCGTGTGGCTCGATAAAAATATGACTGACTTTTCGGATTATTGGCAATATTGGCGTAATGCCGATGATGAGGACGTCGGACGTTTCTTGCGCCTGTTTACTGAATTGACCCTCGAAAGCATTGCTCAAAAGGAAAAGTTTCAGGGAAATGAAATGAACAACGCAAAAGAAATCCTTGCCGATGAAACAACTATGCTACTGCATGGAGAGAAAGCATTGGAAGGGGTCTATGCCAAACTAGGAAAGCCCTACTCTTCTAAAGATGTGCAAAGAATCGTTAAGAAACCCGCAAGCGAAGATAACGCGCCCAGATTCACTCCAGAACTAGCAATACAAGATGCACTCCGCACGCTACAGAAGCAAACAGCCTTGCTAAGGGAGTTTCAGAAACTAAGAAAGACCCTGAAAAAGATTCAGAGACAAGCAACTCTACTGCAGAAGCCTCCGAAATGGAGAGTTTTCCTAGAAAAGTTTCTGAAACGAACAAACTTACCTAAAATTCGAAAACCAACAAACCCAAAGGTAATTCGAAAACAAGAAAACCTTTTAAAAGAATCTCAAGAACGAATGAATATACTGAGTGATGTCCAAAGAAAAATAAACTTATCGAGTGTTGCTCATGCTCTACAGAAAGAAACAAATTTTCTGAGTGCGCTACAGAAAGAAGAAACCCTATTGAATGCGCTTCGAGAGGGAGTAGGACTATTGGATGCATTACGAGAAGTCGGACTTGCATCTTCCAATAGTGAAGCACGAAACTTTGTTCGCGATGGAGCTGTGCGTATTAACGGGAATATAATCAGGGATGAAAAATATATTCTAACGTTAGAAGATATTAGGGAATCTGACGGAAAAATTCAGCTAAGTATCGGTAAGTGGCGTCACCGGCTGCTACCGAAGACATAACAACAAGCTAGGGCCTCCTCGAAAGCGGTTTTATATCGAGGGTGTCGGTCTCGTTCTCACCGAACTCGATGAACCGGCGCAAAAACCCCGGAGTCAAAAACGAAAGCGGATTCGCCACTATGTCGACATCCTCAACCGGACCCTTCACCAGAAAAGTTATGCCGAAGATGCCCTCGCCCTGGCGGCCGATTATTAATTCCCCCAGAACAGGAATGTTCCCTAGCAGCGAGTTCAGCGTATACGACGGCACCAGCGTGCCTTGCAAGTCAACATGCTTGGCAGGGCGGTCAATGCTTCCACGCAAGGTCAGCCCGAGTGAAGGACCGTTCATTTCACCGTCAAGCAGGCGAATCTCCTCGGAACTCATCATGAAGGGCAGGTTCAGGTCTTGAAAAAAAATCCCGCTCTGCGAAAGCAACTCCTCAATCCCCGACAACGACGCCAATGTCAGCAACCTTGCAAACGCGGGCGCATTCAGCACACGAAACGACCCTCCCGTGATACGTCCGCGAATCTCCAAAGGTTCGCCAATAGGCGACAAATCCGCCTCCACGGACAACTCGCCCTTGGCAACATGCGGATACAAGTCGAGTCCTTTGAGAATCGCGCCGCCGTCGCCCGAAGACACCGTCAGCTTGCGACCCTCGCCGCCCGCAGGCGTATCCAAATGCAGATGGAGGTGCGCCTCTCCGAGTTCCGCGTCCAGTTGCGAAGCAACGACGTGGTCGCCGGATTGGTGCAGATAAAAAACCGCGTTCCTTAACTCGACGCCGTCGTGGCTCAGCAACCGCTTAATGCGTCCACGCGTGATAACTTCTTCGCCGTTGTCGCTGTCTTCTCCGTCTTCGCCTTCGCCTTCGCCGCCGTCACTCAGCAGCCCCTCGCCGCCCAATACGTTATCGATGATATAGCGGATGTCGAGGGAATCGCCGCTGATATCGAGCGTAAACACGCCGCTCGCCCCCCTGCGTGCGTGGACCTTGAGAAACGTATCCGCGCCGACCCGGACGGTCGAAAGGTTTGCCTCGACCACCCTGTCGTCGGCATCCAGGCGAAAACCGCCGCGCACTTCAACGTCTTCGCTTTGAAGAAAAAAATTGGAAACCTCCATGCTTTCTTCATCGGAAAATTCAAAATGCATGTCCAGGGATGCCGCTTGTTCCCGCGGCTTGTTCCAGCCGATGAGCGCCTCTTCAAACGCGACGGGCGTTAAGTCCATCCGCATCCGGCCTTCACGAATGCCGTTCTCGTCACCGAGCAAGTTCAGGGACGTGGGAATGCCCCCGGCAACGGCAACGGGCAGTTCCATGCCCAGACTTTCGATTTGCGCTTCATCGAACACGCCGCCGATGTCAATGCTGAGCACATCCTCGCCGAGGAAAGCGAACTGCTTGTAAAGGTCGAGTGTTATTTTGACGCCGTTGACGCGTGCCTGTCCTTCTGCACGCATCTCTTTCAAGCTGCCGGTGAAATGGATGTCGGCCTGGGAGAGTTGATAACCCTCTTTAGAAAGTGGCAGCAGGAGTTCCTTGCCGCGAGCGTCAACGACGAGATCGACATGATGGGCTTCAATATCGTCGTAAAGCCGCATGTTGACCGACAGGTCGCCGCTGATGACACCCTCGCTTCTGAGCGCATCAATGCCCGCATCTTTTTGGCGCAATCCGATCGCATCGCTTTGGAGCAGAAAAAACAGCGCGCTTGCTTCGCCTTGAAACGAGAGACTCGTTCTCGAGGGTGGATCCTTGACGTAAATCTGGTCAACGGCGAAACGGAGATCTTGCAGGTCAATGTCGGGCGTATCGTCGGAGGGTTTCACCTTTGCGTTGTCCGCCCATGCCTCGAAGCGGCTGTCCTGGATGCGCAAACCGCCGTTCGCGTCTTTAATCTCCGGAAACGGCGGAAGATAGTCGAGAACGACATCATACAAATCCGTCTGAATCAACAGCGAGTCCTCCGGCAATGGCTTTTCTTCCACCAGCACGTCCGCAAGATCGCCGCCGCCCATGTTCATGCGGATGAGAATATTTTCCAAACGCGCGGATATGATATGCTCCGCCACCCACTCGCGCGTGAAAGTCTCGAGAGGAACGGGCCAGAGCGCCATCAGATCATCCTTTTGCAGTTCTTCGGAGACAATCGAGATGCGCAGTTCCGGCGACCTCGGTGCCGCGCGAACACTCCCGGAGATATCGACGTTGTGTGCAGGAAGCTCGAGGCGCAGCGTTTCGATTTCGAATTGCGTATCAAACAAATCCATCCCCGACAGAAAAAGATTCCCGCGTAAAAAAAGCCTGTCGACGGGAACGCTCGACTGCGTGATGCCGCCGATATGAACAACGAGATTCTCGCCTTGAAGCTCGATCCGATGCGAACGGTCCCCGAAAAACTCAACGCTGCCGTTCAAGGCAATTTGATTTTCTCCCACGCTCAAGACCATCTCGTCGACAACCACGCGGCGCGAATCCGCATCGAAATGCGCCCGCATCCGGCCCGAATCGGCAGAAGCGCCGCCGATGCGTTCGAAGCGCACATCCACATCCGCGCGCAGCGATGCGAGATTCTGTCGTCCGGCTGCCAACAGATTCCAATTGCCGCCGCCGGTGCCAACGTGAGAGGAAATCTCCCAGCGGACGCCCTGTCCCGCACGATGCAACTTCAAGCGCAGGTTATTCATGCGCAAACGCAAACCGCTCTTGCTGTCACGAAACAGAAAACCTGCGCCTCGAATCTCGAGCGTTTCAAGCGATTCGAGAATTTCGATCGACTGCGTCAGTTCACCCACAATCTCCGGCAAGATTGCAGGCGAAGCGAACGCGAAGATGTCTTCGGCCAATTGTTCTGCCAATTGTATGTCGGGCGCGGCGCGCGCAAGTGCATCGTCGCCGACACCGCCAAAAGTCCGGGCGACATTGAAATCAAAAGAGCCGTCGCTCTTGCGCTCAATGCCGATAAACCCGCCGACCAAAATCACATGGGTCAGCCGTACCTGCCGGTGCAGCAGCAGGTCCCACGGCTTCATGCCCAGCAACAGGCTTGAGAATGCGGCGAGCGGCGTTCCGTTTTCGGCGGAGATGCGCGTGTCCTGCAAACGTAGCAACATCGTCGAAGCCTCCATGTCCCACTCGAGCCTGGCGGCACCGATATCGATGCGCTGGAAGGGCAGGCGCGATTCAAAAGCCTGTTCGAGGCGCGGCTTTAGAAAATCCACCGGGATTCCCCCGTGCGTGAGTTTCCAAACGCCTGTGCCCGCAAAGACCGCAACAAGACACACAAACACGAGCAGCGCGCGCACAAGGATGGAGCGTCGTTTTGAAAAAATCGGCTTGGCGGGGTGCGTAATATTCATGCTCGAGTGCCCGCAGGGCGCTCCCGGGTGCTTAATGGGTGGGATACAATCACGAACAGCCTAGCACATTTGCGAAAAATGAGCGCGTCCTTTTAACTCAAAATTTGGCCCGGCCCGGAATTCAGCCCGACGGTGCGCCGTTTTTCTCCAAGGTCTCGGCGAATTGGTTAAGCGCCCGCCCCGCACCGATGTTGTGCCGGCGGAGAACTTTTTGGATTGCGACAATACACTCGTCGCGCACGCGCTCAAGTTCGCGAATGGAGCGGCCTTCGGCCTGTTCTTTCGTTCCTTCCACGAATTTTTGCGCGAGGGCTTCGTCCAGAACCGGCGCCTTCAGATGCGTCCATGGAAATTCCAATGCGGGGCCGAATTGCTCAAGAAAGTGTTTCGCGCCTCCTTCGCCGCCGCCGAGCATGTAAACCTGGTTAACCCCCATCAGCGCCCACCGCAGTCCGGGACCGTAGACGAGGGCCTCATCAAGTTCGCGCGTCGTTGCGATGTCGTCGTTAAGGGCATGGAGATTCTCGCGCCAGAGCGCCTCCTGCAGACGGTCGGAGAGATGTCCGGGAACCTCCCTGCGAACGCGCAGCGGATGCATTCCGAGCCGGAGATAGAGTTTCGATGCCTGTTCAAGAGCTTGCGGAGACGTCTGCGCGCCGCCGACGACCTCGACCAGCGGAATCAGATAAACCGGATTGAACGGATGTCCGACCAACATGCGCCCGGGATGCGTCATGCCTTTTTGTATTTCGGAAGGCATGAAGCCCGACGTGCTTGATGCAATGAGAACATCCTCGCCCGCGCTTGCTGAAAGCTCCGAGAAAAAGTCGCGCTTGAGTTCCAATTGCTCCGGAATGTTTTCTTGGATGAAACCTGCCGCCGATGCCAGCACCTTTAGATCGGTGGTGAAGGACAGGCTCCCCCGCGCGGGAAGCGCCATGCCCTCGGTTAAGGATTCGAGCGCGGGCCTGGCATGCTCGATGGCCGCACGCAGACGCGACTCCATCGCACCATCGACATCGAAAGCAACAACGTCAATTCCAACATGAAGCGCTCTTGCCGCCCACCCGGCGCCAATGACGCCGCATCCGGCGATGCCGAAGACCTGCGACTGCCTAGACAAACCGCTCGGCAACCCAATTGTGGAAGATATGCGTAGGTCCGTCCATGACCGGCGAAAATTTCCCGCCATCGAAGCGGTTGCAGTGTCGGCCGCGCTGCATCCCTTCCACAACGCCGACATCCTCCGAGAAAACCTGCCGCCACAAGTCGCGATTGTTGGCGAGCAACTCCTGCGCCCGCTCGTCGTCCTTGACGTCTTCGGCGTAGAAAATCTCCAAGCGTTCGATAGTGCGCCCGCAATCAACGGGCTGCAGCAGCATTGCGAAGGTGTGGTCCCGATGAACACCGAACAGCACGTTCGGGAAAAACGAAATATACTCGGCTTTCTTGTCCCACTCGCCGCCCAAGCCCGCAAAATCGGGAAGGCGCTGCCCGTCCCGCGACAAAACCGGCGAATAAACCCGCGAACCCTGTCCGGAGAACTCGCCCGGCTGCTCGATGTGGTAATGGTCTTCGAGCTTGGAATAAGAATTGAGTCCGGGGTGGATGAAGGGAAGATGGTAGCTCTCGCAATAATTTTCAACGGCAAGTTTCCAGTTGCACGCAATGTCCATCGTAACCGAGCCAAGCGAACCTCCGGAATGCAACGGCAGGTTAAAGGCATGCCAGCGTTGCAGCAGCGTTCGCGCATGTTCTTCGAAGGGCTTCGCCGCACCGTCAAGATTGACGAAGATGGCGCCGAGGAATTCGTGCGCACGCACTTCAAAAAGCCCGAGGTCTTTCTTGCAGACCGCCGGATGGGAATGGTTGTCCGGACCTCCGACGTGGGGAGTCGCCTGGAGCGCGCCGGTGAGGTCGTAACTCCACGAGTGATAAGGGCAACGAATCAGTTTTGAGAGTTTCGCTTTCTCGCTCACCAAAATCATGCCCCGATGTCGGCAGACATTTTGGAAGACTCGCAGACGCTCGTCGCTGCCGCGCACGGCAAGCAGCGGCGTGCCGAGGAAATTGATAGGCATAACGCATCCAGGATCGGGAACGTCCGAACCGAAGCCAATGCAACTCCAGCCGCTTTCGAAGATTTTGCGTTTTTCTTCCTCGAAAACGTCGGGGTCGGTGTAGAAGCGATTGGGGAGGCCGCGCGCACTTGAAATGTCGCTTCGGACGCCCCGCAAATCGGCGGTGTCGGCAACGATGTCCATGGCACGAGCATACTATTTTTTTAAAAAGAAATCGAAGCCTTTCGAACGCCTTGACGCGAGGGCGCGCAGACTCTACAAATGCGCCTATGAACAAGAATCTCACCGCCCGGCAGGGCACGGTGCTCGCGCCGCAGGAGCGCGAGGCGATGGAGTACGATGTTGTGATTGTCGGGGCGGGCCCGGCGGGGCTTTCCGCGGCCATCCGCTTGAAGCAGATTGCCGCCGAGCAGGGGAACGACATTTCCGTCTGCGTGATCGAAAAGGGCGCGGAGGTCGGCGCGCACATCCTGTCGGGCGCGGTGGTTGACCCTATCGGTTTGGATGCGCTGCTGCCGGAATGGCGCGAGGCGGATATCGCCGGCAAGACTCCCGTGCATGCCGACAAGTTCCTGATGCTGGGACGCAAGAGCGCCATCCGGATTCCGAATTTTCTTTTACCCTCAATGATGCGCAACGAGGGATCCTATATTGCGAGTTTGGGAAACCTGTGCCGCTGGCTCGGAGAACAAGCGGAAGCCCTCGGCGTGGAAATCTACCCGGGCTTTGCGGCGGCGGAAGCGCTGTTCGACGACAACGGCGCGCTCAAGGGCGTCGCAACCGGCGATATGGGCGTCGGGCGCAACGGCGAAAAAAAAGACGGCTACACTCCGGGCGTCGAACTCCACGGCAAATATACTTTTCTCGCCGAGGGCGCGAGGGGCTCTTTGTCGAAATACCTGATTTCGCATTTCAAACTCGATGCCGAAAGCGAGCCGCAAAAATACGGCATCGGCATAAAAGAGGTCTGGGAAGTCCCTGCAGACCGGCACTCCCGCGGGCTCGTGCAGCACACGCTGGGCTGGCCCCTTGATAACGCAACCGGCGGCGGATCGTTTTTGTACCACATGGACAACAACCTGGTCGCGGTCGGTTTTGTCGTCCATCTCAATTACGGCAATCCGTATCTTTCTCCGTTTGAGGAATTTCAGCGCTTCAAGACCCACCCCGCCATTCGGGCGGTGCTTCAGGGAGGACGGGCGATTTCCTACGGCGCCCGTGCAATAACCGAAGGCGGCTGGCAATCGATTCCCGAGTTGGTGTTTCCGGGCGGCGCGCTGATAGGTTGCGCCGCGGGATTTGTAAACGTTCCGCGCATCAAAGGCTCGCACAATGCAGTTGCAACGGGAATGATGGCGGCGGACGCGGCGGCGCGGGCGCTGTCGGACGGACGCGCGCGCGACGTTCTCGATGCCTATCCGAAAGCATTCGCCAAAAGTTCCGTGGCAAAGGACTTGAAGCGTGCGCGCAACCTCAAGCCTTTGTGGAGTCGCTTTGGGCTGTTCCCGGGCGTTGTGCTTGCGGGCCTGGATTTGTGGCTGAACCAATTCGGACTGGGATTTCCCTGGACGTTCAAACACGGCAAGACGGACGCTTCAGGCCTGTCCGAGGCAAAAAAATCGAAACCAATCAATTATCCCAAAGCCGACGGCAAAATCTCCTTTGACCGGCTGACCTGTCTGGCGTTATCGGGAGTCAATCACGAGGAGGACCAGCCGGTGCATTTGCGCCTGGGCGACGACTCCGTTCCCGTCGGCGTGAATCTTCCCCGTTTCGCCGAACCCGCGCAACGTTACTGCCCCGCTGGCGTCTACGAGATTCTCGAGGAAAAGAGCGAATCCGGCGAGGATACCGTCCGTTTTCAAATCAACGCGCAGAACTGCGTGCACTGCAAAACCTGCGATATCAAGGATCCAAGCCAGAACATCGACTGGACGGTTCCCGAAGGCGGCGGCGGTCCCAACTACTCGGGCATGTAGCCTCGAATTCCCTACTCTTCCTCCCCCTCCGGTTTCGCAAGATAGCGAGTCGCCCACGCGGAAAGAACATCGGCAACGTAGATGGCGTCCTTGCGTTTGGAGAGCAGATGGTCGGCGTCATCAAGCGAGATGAAGCTCTTCGGGTGCCGTGCGACCCGGAAGATTTGCGCGGCGTTATCGATTTTAACGGTTGCATCGCCGGGCGCATGAAACACCAGCAATGCCTTGTTCATGTTTGCGATTCTCTTGGAGACATGCTGTTCGGCGATGTCTTCGAGGAATTGTTTCCGGATGTGGAAAGGACGACCCGCGAGAAGCACTTTCGCCTCGCCTTTTTCTTCAATGATTTCCAAACGGTCGCCGAACTGGTGGGCAACATGTTCGGCGGTTGCGGGTGCGCCGACGGTCGCAACCGCGACGGCTTCGGGGACCTGCTCCGCGGCCGCCAGGACCGCCGCGCCGCCAAGCGAATGCCCGACGAGAATGGCGGGCGGGCGGTGTTCTTTTCGCAGGTAGTCGGCGGCACGCACGAGGTCTTCGACATTCGAGGTGAAGTTCGTGTTGGCGAAGTCTCCTTCGGACGCACCAAGCCCGGTGAAATCAAAACGCAGGACGGCAATGTCTTGCTCGGCGAGCGCGGTTGCGATGCGGGCGGCGGCGAAAATGTCCTTGGTGCAGGTGAAGCAATGGGCGAAAAGCGCGAAGGCGCGCGGGGGTGATTCGCCGCGATCGAGCCGCCCCGCGAGCATCTCGCCGGAGGATCCAGGGAAGGTTACTTTTTCGGATATGACGGGCATGGATGTTCTCCCGATGTTTGGTTTGCTGTTCGGATGCGACTTCGACGCGTTAATCTCGGGCGCGCCAGCGGCGATAATACCACCACACGACGACGGATGCGAATGCCAATGCCAATAACGGCGACAGCCACAGTATCAGATTGGCTCCTTTGGTCGTCGGTTTTAGCAGGATGAACTCGCCGTATCGGTCGACCAGAAAAGCCCGGACTTCCTCATCCGTGTCCCCGGCCTCAAGGCGGCTCCGCAGAAGCAACCGGACATCCCGCGCAAAAGGCGCGGACGAATCGTCAATGGACTGGTTCTGGCAGACGAGGCAGCGCATTTCGGCCGCGAGCGCCCGGGCGCGCGCCTCAAGAACGGGATCGTCGAGGCGCTCGTCGGGTTGCAGCGCCATTGACGCATTCGCAAACGCAAAAACCGCCGCCGCGAAAGGAATCAACAACCGTTTCATTGAATCTCGTCGGCGGAAAAATTCCTTTGCCGGATTTCCCATCCTCGTTTCGCTTCCCGGCGGCTCGCCCGATAGCGCCGGTCCGCAAGACAACACCCTCCCCCGATTGCCATCAGCGCCGCACCCAGCCAAATCAACGAGACCAGAGGATTCCAATAAAATCGAAACACCCGCGCCTCTGCTTCAGCAGTCCAATTGTCGCCAAGCACAACATAGAGGTCGCCGGCGAGCGCGTAGTTGACGGCGCTTTCCGAAGTTGATGTTGCGCGTATCGGATAAACGCGCCGCTCCGCCGTGAGATCAAAAACATCTCCGTTGCCGGAACGCACCCGCAGCAACGCTTGTTCGGCGAGGAAATTGTCGCCGAGCGCGCGGGAAAGGTTCTCGAAGGTGATGTTGAAACCGGCAATATCGAGAGAATCGCCCGGACGCAGGGATTCGATGCGTTCGATGCTCCAGGCGGAATGGGAGACGATTCCAAGCAGTAACACGCCCATGCCCGCGTGGGCGAGGCTCATGCCCCAAAAAGACGCGCCCGGACGCGATTCCCGCGCGCGCAGCCGCTCGAAAACTTCGCAACATACGCCGACAAGCATCCACACGCCCAGACCGAAGGCGAGCGGCGCCCACAGCGGCGCGACGCCTCTATAAACGAGAATGCCGACAACTGCCGCAAGGCCGACGAAGGCCGCAAATTGAAGCCGCTGCAGCGCGCCGAGCAAAGAGCCCCGCTTCCATGCAAGCACGGGACCGAGCGGCAAAAGGAGGAACAACGGCAGCATGAGCGGCGCGAAAGTCAGATTAAAGAAGGGAGCGCCAACCGAAACCTTCGCGCCGCTCAAGGTTTCAAGGGCGAGGGGATAGAGCGTTCCGACAAGTATGGTTGCACACCCGCAGCAAAGCAGCAGATTGTTGATGAGCACGGCGCCTTCGCGCGACACGGGCGCGAACAGGGAATCGTCTCGCAACCGCGCGGCGCGTGCAGCGAACAACAACAACGCGCCGCCGCTCACGCACGCGAGAATGGCAAGGATGAAGATTCCGCGTGTCGGGTCCGTTGCAAAACTATGCACAGAGACGAGCACGCCGGAGCGTACAAGGAAAGTTCCCAGCATTGCCAGCGAGAAGGCGAGAATGGCGAGGAGAACGCTCCACTGCCGGAGCGCGCCGCGTTTTTCAACGATGGCGGCACAGTGGAGCAGTGCGATGGCGACAAGCCACGGCATGAGGGAAGCGTTTTCGACAGGGTCCCAGAACCAAAATCCACCCCACCCGAGTTCGCGGTATGCCCACCATGAACCCAGCGCAATGCCGATGGTCAGCGCACTCCATGAAGCAAGGGTGGCAAGTCGAAGCCATCGCGCCCAGTCGGAAGAGATGCGGCCCTCAAGCAGTGCGGCGACGGCGAGCGAAAAGGGCAGCGAGAGTCCAACATAGCCCAGGTAAAGAAAGGGCGGATGGATTGCAAGGGCGGGGTCTTGCAGAACGGGATTGAGTCCGAGGCCGTCCGGCGCGGGAGGCGTGAGTCGTTCGAACGGATTGGAAGCGAACAACAAGAAACAGGTAAAAAGCGCACCAAGCATGCCTTGAACTCCCAACGCGTGCGCTCGAAGCCGCGGCGCGAGAGATTCGCCCCGAATCGCCAGCGCACCGCCGGCGAGCGCCAGCACCAGCACCCACAATGCGAGCGAGCCTTCGTGGTTGCCCCAACTTGCCGCGAATTTGTAAAGAAACGGCTTGGTGGAATGAGAATGCATGGCAACAAGCGCGAGCGAAAAATCCGAGCGCAAAAAGGCGGTGACCAGGCATGCAAAAGCGACAGTGAGCAATGCGGCTTGTATCAACGCGGCATTGCGCCCGACTTGCATAAGCGCGTCACGATGCCGCCGTGCACCCCAAAAACTTGCACCGGTTTGCAACAACGCAATCGGAAGCGCCAACGCAAGGGCCAGGAGTCCGATGTTTGCAATCATTGCAGTCCGGGAGGTTTGTAGTTTTCGTCGTGCTTGGCAAGAATGCGAACGGCATCAACGGCACCCTGCACGTTGAGCACTCCTTCGGCAATGACGCCTTGTCCTTCGGCAAACAAATCCGGGGGGATTCCCTTGAAGACGACGGGAATTGTATTGGAAAAATCGGTTACAAGAAAGAAAATCGTGCCGTCGGGGTCTAAATCGACGGATCCCTCAACAACCATGCCGCCGATGCGAACGGACTCGCCCGCATCGACATTATTCTCGAGTAACTCAGTCGGCGTGTAAAAGAAAGTGATGGTGTCTTCGAGGGCAATGGCGATGAGGGCAACGCTTGCCGCCAACAGCAACATCGAGCAGCCGAGAAAGAAGATTCGCTGCTTTCGCTTGCGTCCGTAAAGCGATTCGGGGGAGAGTGGCGACAATTAATCCACCAAACCCGAGCGCGGCGAGCTTGCATCGCCATATTGCCGCTTTGCCATGCGTCCCGCGAGATAAGCGCGGCGCCCGGCTTCTACGCCCAATCGCATCGCGTGGGCCATGGCAACGGGATTGCGCGCCTCGGCGATGGCGGTGTTCATGAGCACTCCGTCACAGCCGAGTTCCATGGCAACGACGGCATCCGACGCCGTCCCGACTCCCGCATCAACAAGCACGGGAACCTTCGCCTGCTCGACGATGAGACGGATGTTGACGGGATTGCAGATTCCCAATCCCGACCCTATCGGCGCGGCAAGGGGCATGATTGCGCAACACCCCATCTCCTCCAAATGCCTGGCGGCGACGGGATCGTCGGCGCAATAGACCATGACATCAAATCCGTCAGCGAGGAGGATTTCGCACGCGCGGATGGTTTCCTGCATGTTGGGATAGAGCGAACGCTCTTCGCCTATGACTTCGAGTTTGACGAGCGACCAGCCGCCCGCCTCGCGTGCAAGACGCAGCGTACGAACGGCCTCCTCGGCGCTATAACATCCGGCGGTGTTCGGGAGGAAAGTGTATTGTTCAGGGCTGATAAAGTCGGTGAGTCTCGGTTCGGACGGATTCGACAGATTGACGCGGCGCACGGCAACGGTGATAATTTCGGCACCCGATGCCTCCAGTGCGTCGGCGTTTTGTTGGAAATCCTTGTACTTACCTGTCCCGACGATGAGGCGCGAACGATACGCCTTGCCGGCGACCTCCAGCACGTCCTTCTCGGTAAAATTATCTTGTTTCATTTTTCTCTCGCGTGACTCTATGCCAAAATGCCGTCACATTGTAGAATCAAACTCGCAACTTCCCAAGAGTTTCCACAGGAGCACCGACTTTGTCCGATTTTTCCCCCCGTGAAATTGTCTCAGAACTTGACCGTTACATCGTCGGGCAGGTGAAGGCGAAGCGCGCGGTCGCGATAGCGCTGCGCAACCGCTGGCGGCGGCGGCACCTGTCCGAGCCTTTGCGCGAGGAGGTCACGCCGAAGAACATATTGATGATAGGCCCGACGGGAGTTGGCAAGACGGAAATATCGCGCCGGCTGGCCCGCCTCGCGAACGCGCCGTTTTTGAAGGTTGAGGCAACGAAATTCACCGAGGTCGGCTATGTCGGACGCGATGTCGAACAAATCATCCGCGACCTTCTCGAGACGGCAATCAACATGATTCGCCAGCGCAAGCACAAACAAGTCGAGGCGCAGGCGCATCTTAATGCGGAGAATCGCGTGCTGGACGCCCTCGTCGGCGAAGGGGCGACGAGTCCGACTCGCGATAATTTCCGCTCGCAATTGCGTTCGGGCGCACTTGATGAAAAAGAAATCGAGCTCGAAGTTACCGAGAACAAACCGATGATGCTGGGACAGGAACTCTTCAACATTCCGGGAATGCAGGCGAGTGTGATGAATTTTTCGGATTTGTTTTCGAAGGCGCTGGGCGGAGCGCCTACACGCAAGCGGCGCATCCGCGTGAGCGAAGCGCATCCGATTCTAATCTCCGAAGAATGCGACAAACTCCTCGACGAACAACAGATTGTCGCCGATGCCATCGAGGCGACACAAGACAACGGCATCATCTTCCTTGACGAGATTGACAAGATTTGCTCCAAGGGAACGGGCCAGGGAGCGAGCGCGGACATCTCGCGCGAGGGGGTTCAACGCGACCTGCTACCGCTGATTGAGGGCGCGACGGTTTCAACGCGGCACGGAAGCGTGCAAACCGACCATATTTTGTTTATCGCGTCGGGAGCCTTCCACGCCACCAAACCCTCCGATCTTTTGCCGGAATTGCAGGGGCGCTTGCCGATTCGCGTCGAACTGGAAGCACTGACGCGTGACGACTTCCGACGCATCCTGACGGAGCCCGAGGCAAATCTTATCCGGCAATACCAAGCGCTGATGGAGACCGAAAACGTCAAGTTGGAATTCACCGAAGATGCCATTGACGCGCTCGCCAATATCTCCGTCGACATCAACACATCGGTCGAAAACATCGGCGCCCGCCGGCTTCATACGGTCATGGAGCGCGTTCTCGAAGACATAAGTTTTACGGCGACCGATAAAAGCGGTGAGGCAATCACCGTTGATGCGGATTTTGTTGAACGCAATCTTGGAGCGCTGGCTCGGGACGCGGACATCTCACGTTTCATCCTTTAGACCTGCTTCGGATGCGGCTGCGCAGCCGAACATACCACGCGCCCTCCCCGCCATGCGAGATGTTTGCCTGTCGAGGCGGCGGGATGACATAGGGCGCAATTTCCTTATCTTCAAGCCACGTGGTTAGGGAGCGGTGCAGCACGCCCTCCGGCTTGCCCCACTCCCAGACTTTGCGCCCCCTTCCGGTCACCACAAGAATCTCGCGCAATCCGCTGTGATAGGATGCCTTCACGAAGGCGCGCAACGCCCGCAACGCCTGTTCCTTCGATTTTCCGTGCAGGTCTATTTTATTGGCACCGCCAAAATGAGCCTTTTTGATGCGTCGATACTCGCGCCGCTCCATTGTGGCGCTTTACTCGTGGCTTGATTTGACCAGCCGCCAGTTGGGGTCGGCATCCCGGGTGTTCCGATCGAAAGTCCAAACGTCCTCGGCTCGATGGGAATGCTCGGCGCTTCCGTCAACAACGTTGCCTTCCCTGTCGCGCACGCACGAAAGCAACTCTGCTTGAAATCGGACGGTGACCCTTGCCGTCGTATCCCGCATGCGCGCCTCCGTGATGTCTGCATTGTGTATGGCAACGACTTCGCACTCGGCAGTTTCTTCCCGTTGCTCCCGCTCGCGCATGGCAGAATCGAAGCGTTGGAAGGCGTCGGCTCCCAAAAGCGTCTGAAGCCGCTCACGATTGCTTGCGGCAAATCCCGTGACAATTTGCCCGTAGGCGATTCGGGCACCTTCGAGGAATCGTTCTTGGTCGAACGACCTGTCCGCTAATGAAATCTCCCGCAATCCTCGTTGCAACGGCGAGAGAGATGCGCCCTGCTCTTGCGGGGGTGCTTCCGGAGACGCTTCCTTGCTTTCAGGCTCGGACTCGACCGCCTCCGGCTTCGAGGGCTTGTCGGCAACCCATCTGTCGTTTTGAGGGGGCCGTTCGTGTCCGGTGCGTCTGCCCAGGACGCTCCGCAAACGCAACAGCACGCCGACTGCCAAGGCAAGAAATAAAAGATTTATAAGGTCAAAAACTCCATCCACTGTATTTTCTCCACTTCATTCCCCCCTAACCGCAATCTTGCTGTATAAGATATAGGGTAAATCCGTTTTTTTCCATAGAAAGTTTTGGTTGCGATGCCACTGTTTCGAATTTTCCCCGTGCTGGTGCTGTTGTTGCCGCTGGTTGAGATATTCCTGTTCGTGGAGGTAGGCGGGCTGCTGGGGGCCGGCTGGACGATTTTAGAGGTGCTGGGCACGGCTGTAGCGGGACTCGTGTTGCTGCGGCGGCTCGGAATGGAGAATTTCCGCCGCACGCAGGAAGCGTTGCGAAGCGGAGAGCCTCCCCTTTTCGGGATGCTGGATACGACCCTTTTGGCGACTGGGGGCGTGTTATTGATCGTTCCGGGTTTCTTTACGGATGCTGTTGGTTTATTGTTGGTGGTACCGTTGCTCCGCGGATTTGTGATTCGGCGTATGCTTTCAAGTATTCGCACGAATCGCGAACGCGAAGACGGCGTGATTGAGGGCAACTATCATATCGAGAGCGAAGAAAAGAAAGAGTAGGCAAACCATGGCACAAGACAAAACATCCGGCACCCCTGCGAATGACGCGAACGGAGAGGCCCGCAAGGAACCGCAATTGCGGATATTGCGTCAGTACGTGAAAGATTTGAGCTTCGAGAATCCCCGTGCCGTAGAGCGCGAGGGCTGGGGAGCGAAAAAGCCCGAGATTGAGATTAACATGGAGGTTATGCGCAAACATGTCGGGGAGAACAATTACGAGGTTGCCCTGAAGCTGGTGGCAAAGGCGTCAATTGAGAGCGATGTCGTTTTTCTTGCGGAAGTTCTTTACGGGGGGCTGTTTCAGGTCGAGAACGTCCCCGCCGAAAAGCTTGATGCAGTGATATCGATTGAGGGACCCCGTCAACTGTTTCCGTTTGCGCGCAGAATATTGGCGGACATGGTTCGCGACGGAGGATTTCCAAGTTTGCTGCTTTCACCTGTGGATTTCTCTCAACTCTATCGCTCCGCCGCTAAAAAGAACGACGAGAAACCCCAACCGAACAGCGAGTGATTCTCCGGGCCTAGGAGAAGTTCAGATACGGCCCCCTTATTTTGGCAACAGACCTGCCGATTCGAGGACCGGCAGAGGTCGTGCAGCTTTGAAAAACCGTATTATTTCGGTCGTGTGTGGTGGTGCCTACTACCCTTAACTTGGTTTAAGTGGTTGAAATTTCTAACAAATTCAAATTTAAGTGATAATGGTGGGAAGATAGCTCACATTTAAGTGTCGTCCTCAAGACGTTCCCCCAACCAATCCAATACCGCCTCAACACCGCCCAGCGGGAAGAAATGCGGCGCAATAATTCTGCCTATGTCTCCCTTCTTCGCGGCGATTCCCCCTAGCGAATCGATAACCTCATCGGGCGTTGAAACTTTCAGCAGCCGATGAACCGCCTTTGCCTGCTTTCGAAGCACCCGAATCGAGGGGCCCACGCCGCACATCAGCGAATAATGCAACAAAGTCTTAAGCTTCGCCGGTCCGGCAAACCCAACCCGAATCGGCAAGGTAACTCCCCCGGCCTGAAGCTTTTGTGCCCATTTTGCGACGATATCCATATCGAATGCGAACTGCGTGACCAAATAAGTCTCGATGCCGACATTCTCGGCAAACGCAATTTTGTCTTTAAGAATCTGAATGAGCAGCTGCCCGTCACCCTCTTTGGAGATGTCCTTGTTGCCTTCGACATGTCCGGCAAAACCGAGCCGCTTGATACCGAATTCCTGAAAAAACCCCGTCTCCAACATTTCCATGACGGAATGAAACTCCCCATAGGGCTGGGGGGCACCCCCGCCGAGCGCGAGAATCTCGACTACTTCTGCTTCTTCCACCAAACGCCTCAAATGTAGTTGCAGATCGGGGATGTTCCCCATGAATCGGGCGGGCAGATGCGGCACAGGCTCAAGACCAACACGCCGCAATGCCGTTGCCATCTCAACTTGTGCGGGGATTTCCGCTGGATCCACCAGCGCAATATAGATACGTCGGCCCTTTCGTAATCTCGGCGCAATTTTATCTGCAAGCAGGGGCATGTGCCGCGGCAGCATCTCGAGAGAAAAACCATCAAGAAACTCCCTTGCCCAAGCCTGTTCAGCGGTGCTGTTTGCAACTTCTTCGTTCATGGAGCGGGACTATATTTTCGCCGCTTCAAAAAAGCAACAAGAAAAGAAACGAAAAATTAACCTTTCGCCCGTAGAAAGAACATGTCGGGACGAAATCTCGACATAACGGAAATAAACTTTTGGAGATGATGATGAGAAAGATGTCTTTCCTCTCTTTGGTGTTTGGTGCGTTGTTAGTGTGCGCAACGGCTATACCTGCGTCTGCGGAAAGCCGGAACGGGAACAGTCCGGCTGAGCGCGCAGAAAACAACCGTCAGGAAGCCCGGGGTGCTGAAAACAAAGCAACAAAATCCGAGCG
>JAPOUT010000079.1 GCA_026708545.1 Hyphomicrobiales bacterium | reverse complement strand
TTGCGGATTTCCAAAAGGATACATCTTTAGGTGGTAATTTCCTTTGAAAAACCTCATCGTTCCCCGCCGTTTTCACCGACCGGCGCCGTTTGAAAAATCCCGTCGTGTCACGGATTCTTTAAAAGTTATAGTCAGTCTTTAACTTGCCATTCGGACAGCACGCACAATCGCACAACCTGTCTTCCGGAGAGGAAGAAAATCATGCAAGCCCAAGTTGATTGCCCTGACAGATTAAGGAGAGGCTGCAAGCGAAGCAGCGGAGAAATCGAGAAATCGTGAATTCAACAGGTCCGGCGAAATGACCGATCCTCGGCCCCTCCTGAATACGCTCCCGAATCCATCTCCTCGCAACCCCCGGGCAGATTATCGGCATCGAATACGGAAAAACGGACGCGCCGACCGATTCGCGAATCTGTGAAATTCACGGCGATTCCGGCCTTTTCCGGCCTTTTCCGCCCGAAATCCCGCCCGATTCGAAAAAAACGCCGCTTTCCGCGGTTTTTTAAATCTCCTGAAACCCCGCGCATATCGCCAAAAATCCCATCAAAATCATGTAAGTTCCCGGTTTTCCCGGAAAAAAGCTTGAGATCCTGTCGGAACCGGGACCCAATGCAATTCCTGCAGACCAACCCAAAGGACACCCCGGCATTTCCCGCGATTTGCCGGGGTGTTTTTTTTTTTTGCGCATCCATGCGAACGCAAACTGAATTCGTTAATTGAAAAGCGGCATGTATTGAGAACCACCGACTTCGGTGGAGAATTCAGGGGCCGGGAGTCCTTTATGCTTGATGCCCGGCAATGGCTTTGACTTCGAGATATTCCTCAAGTCCAAGCGTCCCGAATTCACGCCCGTTTCCGGACTGCTTGTATCCGCCGAAAGGAGCCGAACCGTCGGAAGATGCTCCGTTAATGTAGATGTTGCCGGCGCGTATGCGCGCCGCAACACGACGGGCGCGTTCGATGTTTCCTGATGAAACATATCCCGCCAGCCCGTAGGGCGTGTCATTGGCAAGCGCAACGGCTTCGTCTTCGTCCTTGTAGGGAATCATGGACAACGCCGGTCCGAAGATTTCCTCGCGCGCAATGGTCATCTCGTTGTTAACATCGGCAAACACCGTCGGGCGAACAAAATAACCCTTGTCAAACCCCTCGGCTCGACCGGGACCTCCGACAACCACTCGCGCGCCTTCCGAGACTCCCTTCTCCAACAGCCTCTGAATCTTGTCATATTGTATTTGCGATACCACCGGTCCGATGTCTTCGTCCTTGGCGTTGTCATCGAAAGGCTGGCGGTTGGAAACTCCCGCAGCGGCGTTCTTGGCAATCTCGACGGCTTCTTCATAGCGCGGAGCAGGAACGAACATTCGGGAGGGAGCGTCACAGGATTGTCCCGAATTGCCGAAACAACCCAGCACGCCGCCGCTCACGGCGGTTTCCATGTCGGCGTCATCAAGGAGAATGTTGGGAGACTTGCCGCCGAGCTCCTGGGTCACACGCTTGATGGTTCCCGCGGCGGCTTTCGCGACCAGAATCCCCGCCCGGGTCGATCCGGTAAATGAAACCATATCGACGCCCGGATGTCCCGCCATATACTCGCCGACATCGGGACCCGTGCCGTTAACAAGATTGAAGACTCCGGCAGGAACACCCGCCTCATGGAGAATCTCGGCAACGACAAGAGCATCCAGCGGCGCTATCTCGGAAGGTTTCAACACCATCGTGCAACCCGCCGCCAATGCGGGCGCAACCTTTGCGGCAATTTGGTTGAGCGGCCAGTTCCACGGGGTAATCATGGCGCAAACACCGATAGGTTCACGGGACCAACGGGTCGGACCGTGATCCTCTTCGAAGTCATACGCCTTCAAAGTCTCGAGAGTCTGCCGGAAATGTCCCAAGCCCGAAGGCACCTGCTCGGCGCGGGAGAAGCCTATCAGTGCACCCATCTCTTTTGAGACTAACTGCGCCAATTCCTCCTGGCGGGATTCGCAGCAACCGATGATTCGCTCCAGGAGGGCGATGCGCTCGTCTTTGGTTGTGACGGAAAAATCCTTAAACGCCCGCTTTGCGGCCGAAACCGCCTTGTCAACATCGGCATGGCTTCCCAAGGAAATCTCGGCAACCGCCGACTCGCTGGCAGGGTCAATGACTTCGAGGGTCTTCGCACCCTCGGCATCCGTCCACTTGCCGTCGATATAAAACTGACCGTGCAAACTCATGCTCCTAGTATAGCACAATTCCGCCTCCCCCAACAAGATTCGAACCGGCCTGCGTGCACGACAAAAAACCGTCCTTTGCAAGAGATAGAAAGCTTGCTCGAATGTTTCCCAAACAAAGGAACTTACCAAGCGTGACACGGAAGAAAACAGAACGGGGGCAGTTAGAAGGGATCCTGCTTTCAATCGTGACCTCAGGAAAGCAAGGGAAGAGCAGAAGAGGGACTGGCGGGAGGACAACTGCATCCCCTACTGAGGACGACTTGCCCGAACCAACGAAGAGGACTTGAATCGGCGGTTTATGATTATCGAAAACGAGCATGGACAACCGGAGATGGTCGGGGCATTCTTCACCGGAGGTTTACCTGACGAGGATTACGAGGACGAATCAGATAAGAAACAATCAGGGCTAAAATCGTCCATAATGGAAGGGTTTCAACGCTTTACATTGAATCGTCATTGTGGCAAAATCCAATTACTATGCAGAACCAAGGATTACAAACACGAAAGGGAGCGGAAACATGAGAGCTTTAAAGGGAGGAATCATGTCTAAGTATATCGTTTTAAATCTTGATGACCCGATAGATAAGCAATTGTTACAACTTGCCGCTTCTGCGGTTATATGCGGTTGTTTTGGGCTGATTGTTATTCCTTTCGTTATAGATTTGTATAAGACTTTCATTGGATAAACAATTTTGGAAAGAGGGAAGATCCCTTTTAATTTGGCTTGCCACGATTTTAGGAGTCTGTTCGGGTTTATATTGGCTTTCGTATCTGCTAATTAAATGGGAAATTTTTATATCCTATTCTCAAGATGAGTTGTTCATTTTTTCGCTCATTTTGTGTTTTTGGATGTCAACATTATTTCTCTTCATTAGATACATATTTCGGTGTATAAAAGAAACGGAAGAAATGGAAAACGAATAAATCCTTGCATGCCTTCCTGAACCGCCAAGCAGTTATTAGAAACAACCCGTAAAATCATAAAAGTCCAAAAAGAGCGTAAGAAGCGTCATAATTCCGTCCGGATAGTCAAGCAGAACAATCAGCCTGAATACAGCAGTGGGGCTGTGGAGACCGAGACAGGCGTTTCTCAAGGCAATACAGGCTGTTCTATGGGCTTGTCATCCGGGCAGGGCTGGAAGGCAACCGATTCACAATTTCAGTTGAATTTTCAGCAACTATGGACAGGTCTGGCAAATCAGGGCTTGTGACATAAAGTATATTGTCCCCTTCCGAAAGTGTTCAAAAATCTTCACCCCTGTCAGATTCGCGTGGAGGTTCATTCAAGCAGAAAACGGCCAGCGACCTGTGATACATCTTTGCCAATTCCAGAAGTTGTTTGCGCGTCGGCTTCTTTTCGCCTTCTTCAAAAACTTCAATCTTCTCTGTTGCGCTCGATTTCTGGGAAGAAGACAAGCCGAGTTTTTTGGCCGTCTCATCAATATGCCGACCGGCGGTTTCCCTGGCCCAGGTCAGAATGGAAGGATTGATATTTTGTGCCCGCGCCGCCATCGTTGACTCGTCATCCGACCCCCTGTTTCGCTTCATATGCAAACACGCTCACATGTTCCGCGCTTTAACAGTTCTTCCGCACCCTTAAGATGTCCTTGCGAATCACAACGGGAAAGCCGACAAAATCCCAAAATTCCGCGAAAAAGAAGCGAAAACCCCGAGGACAATCCGAAGACAATGTAAAACCGGACGTGCCTACCCGATTCCCCCGGCAGAACGCGTTTGGGTTCGGCAAACAGGGTGATTCGCAAGAGAATCGGGGAAATTTCTGGAAGCCCGGGTAAATTCCCTTGTCTATTGCGGCCTGCCGGACTTTGCGAATAGAAT
>JAPOUT010000068.1 GCA_026708545.1 Hyphomicrobiales bacterium | reverse complement strand
TTTTTTTTTTTTTTTCTTTTTTAGGATGTTGTTATTCGGTGCCTTTATGAGGTGCTGGTGTTTGACCGATTACACAAGGAGAAATCCCATGAACACGATACGAATGATTGCAGTAGCCCTTCCCATGACGATTTTGATCGCATGCGGTGGAGGAGGTGGTGGTGGAGGCACTGCGGCTGCTCCAACTACTCCTCCAACAACTACTCCCACGGTCATGCTTGAAACTTTACCCGGTTATGCGGTAGTTCCGGCAACGGCAAGAACTCGTGTCGGTGGAGCCGCACCTACGGCTGCGAATACTATGAGCGAAACGGCAATTGTCACTGAAATTCAAAGAATAGCAACCGCAGCCGATACATTTGAATTCAGCGATTTTGGTCCAACAGCAAGTGCGGTGACTGTAAGTTGCACTAATAAATCATGCACTACTGGGCATATATCTGATGTCGGCTTGCTTACATTTTCCCTCAATGGCATAGATGATCTTTCTCTCGTTGATGATAGTCGATTAGTCGGATTCGCCTCCGATACGGAAGCCGTTATGGTCGACGGGAATGTCACATTAATTCAAAGCCAAGCCGCAGGACGACAAAGTGACGGAACACAACTTACCTTTCAAACCTACGGGGGATGGGTCACGAATTCTGTATTTGGAGTGGAATTATTAGATGTGACAGAAAATGGTACAACCACCAGCCGTTTCGCTTCTTTCAGTTTCGGTAACGATACTGGAGAGCTTCCAGCAGGAAATGCAAGTCCTGCCCGTTGGACTGGTTCGATGGTTGGCATGAATACTAGTAAAGAAATAATACAAGGTCGCGCACTAATAGAAATTGACCAGGCTCGCGATACAAATATAATCACTTATCTGGGATTCGATAATATTGTCAATATCAACGATGGTAGCACTGTTGCGGATATGGATTGGTTCAGGGTTTCCATAGAAAATGACGGAACATTTTCAAGTACGACAGGAGGCAATATTGAGGGGGCTTTTTATGGCACAGGGGGCACAGAAGCCGGTGGTACATTCAATCGGGGTGGTTTCATCGGAGCATTTGGGGTAAAGAAATAACACGAACAGCGACAGGATAGCCTATCCCCAATTTCACAACTACCCTGTCGCTTCCACCTCGCATAAAGGTATCGGGCAGATCAATCATCCCGCAATGTCTGTTATGGCTTTTCGGTAATCAGCAGCCGGCATTTTCAATCATTCGCCAATGCTTCCCTAACGGCTTCTCTCATCCTCCAAGCATTGTCCTTCCCATACAGTCCGCCAAGTCCATTTACCGAAGCGAATCGATTAAATAAAAGGACAGGATGCGGAAAAATTGCAGGAGAATCGCGGGAAAATCAAGTATTGATTCGAATCAGTTACTTAAACCATTGACATAAACAGAGTATAACCCGACAATGACAAGCGTAACCTTAATCGTAACTATTACAACTTATGTAGAAGGAGTAAAAACATGAAAACGATATTGACAACAATCTTCGCAATCGCTGTGATGGTGTTTGTGTTCAATGCGACAGATGCTTTTGCCGGTGGAGAGGAAAAGAAAAAGCATTGCCAAATATTCACCTTTGATGAAAACCAGAACAGGGTTTGCAAAACGTGGATATGGGTGGAAAACGACCAAATCGACAACCTCCGTGATACCGACCAAACAGGTGGTGAATCTGCCGTTGCCGATTCAGGTAACGAGGGTCCCACTTCGGCAGCGCAAGAAAGCGACCAGTAATCACCATAATCAACTAACAACAACCACAATCAACAAGGAGTAGAAACATGAAAACGATACTGACAACAACTTTCGCAATTGCCGTGATGGTTTTTGCGTTCAATGCAAATGTTCTTGCAAACGAAGCGCAACTAGAATCGCTAAAGACTATTGATTGCAATATCTCGGCATCAGGATCAGTGTCAGCGCATAAAAAAGATTGCCCCGAGATTAGTGAACTCGAAAAACCCGATCAAGCAGGCAATGAAAGCGAAGTAGCCGATTCAGGCAATGAAGGCTCCACTTCGGCAGCACAGGAAAGCGACCAGTAATGGTGTAATCCTCCCCTAGTTCCACAACACTAGGAAATAGCCCCCATCGAGTGTTTAGCCGGTGGGGGTTATTTTTATCCATCCGCCCAATATCAGGTTCGAATGCGCGGCTGAAATTACCTCCCGTTTGACAACCTTCCCCATCCCCTACCGGCATGTTCTAAATCCACCGGCAAGCAATCGACAACCAGCATCCAACCGTTCTCATACGCATTCCAAAACAATTCCAAAAAACCATTAACGGCTTACATTATCATTCTTATGTGCTATCTTCGGCACCGGGAGGAATAACGCAACAATCAACAGACAGAGAAAAACATCATGCCCATACCCAAACCAAGCGAAACAAAGCAACCAATCCTGAACTATCTGACAAAAGCAGGAAAGCCCGTGAAAGTGTCTGTTATCACCGAATTGATGGGAACACACTTCAAACTCAGCAAAAAACAGATGGAAGAGAAGTCACCCAAGGGAACGAAAAGGCTGGCGATGTCTATTACTGCGTCCACTCAGGAAATGAAGGCGGCAGGTCTCGTCAAATCCCCTCGTCATGGGTTTTTGGCAATCACACCAAAGGGACGTGGCGGACTTCAAGCAAGAGGTATAACAAGCGGAAAGAAACCTGGCAGACCTCCGAAGGCAAAATCAACGAATGGGCGCAGAAAACCCGGCAGACCCCCGAAGGCACAAGTAAAAGCCAAAAACGGACGGAGAAAGCCCGGTAGACCTAAAATGCAACCCGCCAAACAGCCTTCTATTACCCCAATCAAACGAGACGACAAACTGGTTCAAAAGACTGCGGATATTGTGGTCTCTTATGCCGGAAACAATACTATCAAACCTAACCAGATACCGGAGATTATCAAAAGCACATACGCGGCATTATCTGGGTTGGGAAGTTCATCGGCATCATTCTCTTCACGTAAAACTGTCGGGAAGAGAAAATACACGAGAAGGAAGAAAGTTACCTAAAAAGTCTTGATACCGACCACGCATGAAACGAGTGATTTTGAGCAGAATATAATGCCTAGAAGATTTAAAACAGCGGAAGAGTATCTCAACAAAGGAGCCACACTATCGATCGGTGGTGATTGGGATGGTGCCCTTGCCGACTTTAATGAGGCTATTCGTCTGGATCCAAATAATGCTTCGGCTTGGCGTAGTAGAGGAATTGCTTGGAAGGAGAAAGAGGAACTTGATAAAGCCATTGCCGATTTTACCGAAGCCATTCGTCTAAACCCTGATGATGCGGAAACTTGGAACGAACGGGGTTTTGTTTGGGACGAAAAAGGTGAATGGGAAAAAGCCGTTTCCGATTTTACCGAAGCCCTCCACTTGGATCCGGAGGACGCAACCATTTGGAACAACCGAGGTTTAGCTCGATTCGCAATGGGTGAAACCAACAAATCTATAGATGACTTTGACGAAGCGCTTCGCCTGGATCCAGATGACCAAAATATCATTGACAATCGATCACTTGTGCTGTCGGTGATTGGAGGGAATAAAAAACCTAAGAAAATCTCTCTAAACCCTGGGGATGGAGAAGGCTGGGGTGGAGAGATGGACAAAATCATTGAGTTTCTTAGCGAAACTGTTCGACTGAATCCTAATGAGGCTCATCCCCTTGTTGAACGCGGTGTAGCTTTCGGACTGAATGGTGAATATGAAAAAGCATTTGCCGATTTTGACGAGGCTATACGCTTGGATCCAAAAAATGCACGGGCTTGGTATAACAGAGCTGTTACTTGGAGGGGAAAAGAAGAATACGACAAGGCAATTGCAGACTATGATGTTGCTGTTCGCTTGGAGCCCAATTATGCCGATGCTTTTGTTGGACGAGGCGTAACCTGGATAAAAAAAGAGAAACCCAAAAAAGCCCTTGCCGATTTTGATGCAGCACTCCGTTTAGATCCGAACAATGAATATGCCATTGATAATCGGAATCTTCTGATGTCAGCGATTAAAACCAAAAAGAAACCACCAACAAGAAAGAAAACGTAAAAATGAAACAATGTGGATGTTGTTCTCGGCAGTTTGACCGTAGGCAAACGCTCAAAGACAAGACCAGCGGAAGGTGATCGTATTTATCAGGTAAATGTGTCAGAGGAAGGCTTCAAGCCGACCACACATGAAACGAGTAATGTTGAGTAGAGTATGGCTTGCAAAAATACGCAAACTACTAACGGGGATATTCGATAGAGGAAACGAACAGCACAAAGGCAACGATTGCAATGGTGTCATATCGGATCACCTCAAAACCATTCCATTAAAGCCAAATCGTATTCCTGCATGGTTTTATCGAGGCAAGGATTGGAGCAACAAAGGCGAGTATGACAGAGCGATAAAAGATTACACGGAAGCCATTCGCATCGACCCCAATTACGTCAATGCTTTTATCGGGCGAGGCATATCTTGGGGAGAGAAAGGGGAGTATGACAGAGCCGTTGCCGATTTTGACGCTGCTCTTCGTATAGATCCGGACAATCAATATGCCATTCGCAATCGGGCTGCTACGATACCAATGAAGCAGATTGAAGGTTAGGGTGAGGCATGAGATTGCCGTTATGGGTTGTCCTGAGTTGGTCGGGGTCGCACAACCCCCGAAGTCGATTTGGGATTACTACGGAGTTCCAGCAAATGCTCCAATGACACCACTTCGATTGAATGTACCGCCAACTTCTTCGTGGCTGTCACCGTAGATTTGCCCATTAATAACACCGATCCTCGTTGATGAAAAACTTCCATCAATAATAGAAATGCCCGACCATGTTATGGAATCGGTCGTAAAATCTCCCCCGGCAGTAAGATTTTTGATATCACTGAACCGAATAATAAGAGAGCCTGTTCCTAAAAAAATTGGACTGCTGCTCTGCCGTGGACGATATGATCCGTTGCTGTGTCTGCTCCGACCATCACACCATTCCAATTTGCATCACTGCCAGGATTGCTTCCGCTGTTTTTGCCGAAACTGAAAGCAGCGAAGCGATTAGTGGTGGTTGCACTTTCCGTTACATCTATTAATTCCACTCCGAAGACAGAACCATCAAACCATCCACCATAAGTTTGAAAGGTAAGCCGTGTTCCGTCACTCTGTCGTCCTGCGGATTGACTTTGAATCACTGTAGCACCTTGATGCTCCATCACGACTTGGGATTCGGAATTAAAACCAACTAATCCTGTATCATTAACAAGAGAAAGATCTTCTATGCCAGTGAGAGAAAATGTAAGAGTACCGACATCGGGAACACTGCCGGAGCAGAATTTGTTTTGGCATGTTATCTCCACATCTGGTGTTCCGCTAAAATCACTGAACTCAAATGTATCTGCTGCGGTTGCCCTTGTTTGAATTGCAGTAATGATTTCCATTTCGGTCATATTGCCTGTGGGAGCAGTTCCACCGACAGCAGTTCTTGCTATATCCAAATTCGTTATTGCATAACCGGGCAAGGTTACAGGATTCGGCATATCGGGCATATTTGTCGGTGGCCTAGTAGGAGCAGCCGCAGTGCCTCCACCACCACCTCCTCCACCGCATGCGATCAAAATCGTCATGGGAAGGGCTACTGCAATCATTCGTATCGTGTTCATGGGATTTCTCCTTGTGTAATAGGTCAAACAACATCGACACCTCCTTCAAAAGGCATCGATAACATCATTCTAAAAAAAAAAAAAAAAAAAAAAACTCCTTTTTTCCGAGATTATTGCGATTCTTCGGAATTACTGCCCCGTTTCCGCCCAATTGCGAAGGATTCCAATTAATCGATGGGCTTGCAAGAACGATAAACCAGCTCTGCTATCTTGCCGGCATCTTCGTCATCAGCACAGCACCGCTACCGAATTGGCAATATCACGCTCGTTCTGTTGGAGAAGCGATATTGGACTGTTATGTCTCCTGCCTGTCAAATCGCTTGTAAATGCGCCTTTCCAGCATATTCCCGCATTTCCAAAGATTTCATGACACCGCATCCCAATCCTGTGCTATACTACCGACATGCAACAAGAGAACCCAGACCGCCGATTCGAGGTTCTAAAGCATCAGTTCGAATTGCTAGAAAACAAAGTGGAGGCAGATATGAAAGTTTTACAAGCCGAAAGAAATGAAGCAAAAGCCGAGAGTGATTCCGCCATTGAACGACTTCGTACAGATGTGGAGCGAGGATTCAATAAACTGCTAATAGTTCTGGTAGGTGTTGGTGTTGCTGTCATAGGTTTGTTTTTTCGAGGATTAGGTGGCTAACCGTCAACCTACCCGCAACGATCCGGACACTAGCGCGAATACTCCTCCATGGCTTTCTGCGCTAATTCAATAGCATCTTCCCTCTCATAACCGGCACTGGCTACTTCTTTCGGTGTCCGGACCCATTCTATCTGGTGCCTTCCCGTTGCCTCTTTAAGCCTTTTCCATAGGTCCGCATTCTCCACCGGATTCTTCTTTGCGTTCTTCCAACCCCTCTTCTCCCAATTCGTTATCCATGTCGTAATCTCGTCACACAGGTATTTCGACTCCGTATACAAACATCCTTCACAAAAACCTTCCAACGCTTCCAACGCAGTGACAGCGGCGATCAGATACATGCGGTTATGGGTCGTTCTTGAATCACCACCGGACATCTTTTTATATGTCTTCTCTCCCGACACAACCACTCCCCAACCGGCCGGCCCGGGATTTTGCAAACAGGTTATTTCCAGATAGATGTCGACCTTCTCCATATCCCAATCCCTTAGCCTTCCACAAACTCCTTTCCAAGATCGATGAAGTGTTTGCTGTTACATGGCTTTGGTTTCTTTGTGTCACGCATAATTCCTGCCCGGCGAGCATCTTACCCCGAAGAAACGGAAAAGCGTTCATTAAAACTTTGTAATCAATCTGAAAAGCAGGCAAATGTTCTGCTAAAATGGAAAGTAGCGGGGAGTGTTAGAAGCCGTATCGTAGAGTTTTTGGTAAGCTCCTAACATCTCCCCGCCACCTTGTATGGTAAGCGTTCCATATTGCCGTGTCAGTATCTTTTTCGGTTTCTGTCACCGAATTTAGAAAAATCACCCGATTGTGATACGCTCTGCATTAACGAAACTTGAAAGCTATACCCGAACGGGAAGAGTATAACGCCCTTGAAGAAAACCCCTTGTATTATTGACGGAGTTCATTATGAGTCGATAAGTGCGGCTGCCAGGGCTTTAGGGGTCGATTTCATGATGTTGCGAACCCGTCTTCGTTCTTCCAATTTTCCAGACTACACCTCAAAATATCATGCAAAGGTCAAACGCAAAACGGTTTCAATTCCTTGCGTCATTAGAGGAGTTGAATATCCTTCCATTTCTGATGCTACGAGAAAACTTAAAACGCAACATGAGAAAATTCGCAGCCGATTGAGTTCTTCCAATTTCCCCGACTATGTTGCCGCCGACATTCCCAAGAAGCCACACGAACCGCCCAAGCCAATCAAATACAGATACACAGTCAATGGCAAGAAGTATCGCTCACTCCAGGAGATTGGCGACATGGAAGGGCTGACAAAAGAACGGATACGGCAAAAGATGAACAGTTCCAAGTATCCGGGCTATCGAAGGCTTTAGATGGACGAGCCAGCAACGTCTCCAAATCTTCTCGGGACTTCGATTAATTCATCTGGTTGATACGCCGAATTAGACAAACCGCATGATTATGTTATACTCGGTCCGTCTGCAACCCATCGAAGGTATCGTAGAGTAGTAATGGGACAGGGGATACATCAAGATTAGACGCAGCGTCCTGTTGCTCTCGTTGTGCACATCATCAAACTGTCTTGTTGCCATAAATTCGGCAATCGCCGTGATGGTCTTTGCGTTTAATACGAACCTTGTAATCGCAATTGAAGGCAAAACACCCGCTTGTGTTCAAAGAACTGCTGGCGGTAAGCGTTCCAAGACTGAGTGGGGAGAAAACGAAGTTGACAGCCTTGACGATCCTGACCAAGCAGACAACGAAAGAGACATTGCCGATTCAGGTGACGAGGGCACCACTTCGGCGGCACAAGAAAGCGACCAGTAACGGCGTAATCCTCCCCTGGTTCCCAAAACTAGGAGATAACCCCCATCGAATTTTTAGCCGACGGGAGTTATTTTTGTCTATTCGCCTAAATTGCCGAAACCAATGGCAACCCAATCATCTGCTTCCCGAACAACCCCCTTCACGGAACGGCGAATACGTCGAAATGCGTCGGTGCAACAACCACTACACGCGCCACATGGTCGATTACCTGGTCGCGGAACCACGTGCTGTTGCCGGTCGCTTCCACCGCAAGTTCGTCATTGGGCTGCGGCACCTTGACAAACTGCTCCAAATCGCCACCCTGCTTACAACGTCACGGTCTCGTGCTCCGCTTCCTCCATAAAAAGCAAGCCGTAAAGCTGTTGGTATGCAGGTCAACGCAGATATAACGTTTCCTGTTCTTCTCTTTCCTTGCCTTTTGTTTTTGTTTTTTTCATTGCCCTTTTCTCCTTGGGTTGGTTACACACAAAGATCGGGATGGAATACCTTCGGGTTTTTATACGAGGTCATCATGCAGCAACCCGACCGGGCCGGCTCGCGAGCCTCACGATGGTGATTCGGTGACAAGGACGGACAGTCTTTATCACGAGGTCTGTTCCCGCTGTCATCTTTGCCGACGGCAACCAGCGGTGCCTCAAGGGAAGTTTCGTCCTGCCACCTATCTGCCCCAAAGAACATTCTTCTCCGAACTGACAGGCGGCAGCAACTAATTCAATCCCCCTTTATATGCCTGGAACCAGTGTAAACTCTACTCTATTGTTTAGCCCTAACGCCACTTTATCCCGATTCTCCGCGGGAACTTCTAATTCAATAACCGCTGTTTCCTGTTCGGCGATATATCTCCTAGGCCAGAACTTTACAACGACCTCTGTTTGTCCTGCCAGAAAAGTCACAATACATGATTCGTCATCATTCCCGCAAATACTGTCGTCCGCATTAAGAATTCTATAATCACCGCTACCTGCCCTAGTTGTTCCCCCTTTATTCAAATGTACAGCAATTGGTACGCTCGAAGAGTTATTTAATTGAACCTTTAAATCTACAATTTCAGCAATTTCCGAGGTTGTACTGGATGTCAATATTCGATCTCCTGTATATGAAAGAGTAACAGTTGGCAATACTGCGCTAGCGGTCCCGTCTATTAAATTGAATTGTATTTCATCCTGCTTACCCAATTGAACTGAATCCTTGCTTCCCTCAGGAATTTGTATATTAATAATTGCTGTTTCCGATCCGGAGAAATATCTCCTGGGCCAGAACTTTACAACGGCCTCTTTTTGTCCTGGCGGAAAAGTTACAACACACACCTCATTATCCGCTCCGCAAATACTACCGTCCTGATTAAGAATTCTATAATCGCCGTTAGTGGCACCAGCTGTTCCACCTTTATTCAAATGTACAGTAATATCCTCATTATGAGTTTTACTTAATTCCAAACTTAAATCTGCAACTTCGGCAGTTTCCGGGTTTGTACTCGTTCTTAGGGAATGTTCTCCTTCGTATGCAAAATTAACCGTTCGCGGGAAGTTAATAGCAACTGCCCAACTGTTATTCGTGCCTGCGGCGTAATCACCAGGCAGAGCGCCGAGGGAAACCGTTATGTCATCAGAATTGTTACCACTGTCCTGTACAACTGTGATTCTTAAAATGACCATCCCGATATTAGCAGGAACAGATACCCTCACATCGTTCGTCGAAGGATTTCCCAACACGGCGGCTCTTGTCGTATTTGCTATAATAACATCACCATAGACGGCGTGATTACCCGTGACGGTGAGGGGAATGTTGATTGCTGTGGTTGGAGCCGGAGAGAGGTTTAGGGTGACTGTTGCACTACCACCCGCGCCCTCGTCTATCGTATCGGTTATTGTCCTCGGGACCGATTGCGTCCCATCTCCCCCTGAGAAGAAGACAGTTGGCCGATCGTTTCCGTTGATAACGATTGTGAATGTGTCAGCATCCGAGTCGATAACCCATCCGTCAGGGAAACTGGGACCTTCGCCGAGCGTGATAACAAATTCTTCTTGGTCTTCGGCATCCGTGTCGTCAACGATTCGAATTGCCTGTATAAGGAATTCATTATCGCTATTAAAATTGTCAGTGCCCGCCGGAGTCAACGCCTGCCCGGATGATGTATCAATTGTGATGTCATTACCTGCGTTATTGGTAATCGATATAGTAATCGGAATCCTCACAGGAATGCTCGAGAATTTCATGCCGTCTGCATCTTTCGCCACACCCCGAAGTTGAATAAATTGATTTCCGGTGCTAATAGTTTCATCGGTTGTTATACCCGTTCCGGCAAATCCCAGCGTTGAGGGCTGGTCATTTCTATTAATAGTGATTGTGAATGTGTCGGCATCCGGGTCGATAGCCCATCCGCTGGGGAAACTGGGACCTTCGCCGAGTGTGACAACAAACTCTTCTTGCTCTTCGGCATCCGTGTCGTCAACGATTCGAATTGCCTGTATAAGGAATTCATTATCGCTATTAAAATTGTCAGTGTTCGCCGGAGTCAACGCCTGCCCGGGTGATGTATCAATTGAGATGTCATTACCTGCGTTATTGGTAATCGATATAGTGATCGGAATCCTTACGGGAATGCTCGAGAATTTCATGCCGTCCGCATCTTTCGCCACACCCCGAAGTTGAATAAACTGACTTCCGGCGCTAATAGTTTCATCAGTTGTTATACCCGTTTCGGCAAATCCCAGCGTTGAGGGCTGGTCGTTCTTATTAATAGTGATTGTGAATGTGTCGGCGTCCGGGTCGATAGCCCATCCGGCAGGGAAACCGGGACCTTCGCCGAGCGTGATAACAAACTCTTCTTGGTCTTCGGTATCCGTGTCGTCAACGATTCGAATTGCCTGTATAAGGAATTCATTATCACTATTAAAATTGTCAGTGTTCGCCGGAGTCAACGCCTGCCCGGGTGATGTATCAATTGAGATGTCATTACCTGCGTTATTGGTAATCGATATAGTGATCGGAATCCTTACGGGAATGCTCGAGAATTTCATGCCGTCCGCATCTTTCGCCACACCCCGAAGTTGAATAAACTGACTTCCGGCGCTAATAGTTTCATCAGTTGTTATACCCGTTTCGGCAAATCCCAGCGTTGAGGGCGGATCCTCAGGAATCGTGAAATTCAAAGTTGAACGGCTTCCTGTTTGCACGATGCTTCTGCTTTTCGAATCAACCTCAACGGAAACGGTGAAAGCCTCAGCGGACGTCTCGTTGATCGTGTCCGCATTAACTTCAACTGTCACTTCGGCACTGGTAGCGCCCCCAGCAATCGTCACCTGGCAATTCATTCCGCTTGCCATGTCACAATCAGTTCCGTCTATACTTAAATTCCAATCGTTAGAAGCGCCGTATGTCACATCATTGCTGTCACTGCCGCCAATAAGATTAAATGCGGCATCATCTCTCAACATCTCACTCAATGTGAGTGTTATGGTCGCCGTATCCCCCTCTGCGATATTCGTTTTATCGCTATTCAACGAAACAGTCGGCAATGGCGGGTCGGCAGGAATCGTGAAATTCAAAGTTGAACGGCTTCCTGTTTGCACGATGCTTCTGCTTTTCGAATCAACCTCAACGGAAACGGTGAAAGCCTCAGCGGACGTCTCGTTGATCGTGTCCGCATTAACTTCAACTGTCACTTCGGCACTGGTAGCGCCCCCAGCAATCGTCACCTGGCAATTCATTCCGCTTGCCATGTCACAATCAGTTCCGTCTATACTTAAATTCCAATCGTTAGAAGCGCCGTATGTCACATCATTGCTGTCACTGCCGCCAATAAGATTAAATGCGGCATCATCTCTCAACATCTCACTCAATGTGAGTGTTATGGTCGCCGTATCCCCCTCTGCGATATTCGTTTTATCGCTATTCAACGAAACAGTCGGCAATGGCGGGTCGGCAGGAATCGTGAAATTCAAAGTTGAACGGCTTCCTGTTTGCACGATGTTTCTGCTCCCCGAATCAACCGCAACGGAAACGGTGAAAGCCTCAACGGACGTCTCGTTGGTTGTGTCCGCATTAACTTCAACTGTCACTTCGGCACTGGTAGCGCCCGCAGCAATCGTCACCTGGCAACTCGTTCCGCTTGCCATGTCACAAGCAGTTCCGCCGATACTTAAATTCCAATCGTCATCGGTAGAAGTGCCGTACGTCACGTCATTGCTGTCACTGCTGCCAATAAGATTAAATGCGGCAGCATCTCCCAACATCTCACTCAATGTGAGTGTTATGGTCGCCGTGTCTCCCTCTGCGATGCTCGTTTTATCACTACTCAACGAAATATTCGGCAATGGCAAACCCGCAGGAATTTGCACAATCAGAGGATTACCGGGCGCCAAATCCACACCTGTCGAAGCAATTTCTACGGAAAGAATTATATCTTCTGCAGGTTCGCCTCTGTCGGGATCTTGAAAGGTGATAACCACCCCATCGCTAGGACTGGTTTCACCCGCCATCACGGTGACCTGGCAATTCGTTCCCGTAACAGCAGCACAATCCGTCCCGCCGACCGACATTGTCCAGTCGTCGTTATATGTTGCCGACCCGCTCCCGATAAAGTTCAAAACGACATCTTCTGTAAAGATTTCATCCAACTGAACGATTACGTTTCTCGTATTGCCTGTCCCACTTACGCTAAGATTCGCTTTCGGCACCGCTTCCCTCTCCTCATAAAGAATCCGCTTCTCCCGCTCGACCGGATCGAAGAGATTGGGGGCCGGCACGGGGGGGCTGTTGAAAGAACCCGCACCGTCCAGGCCGGGCAGGGCGAACCGGAACGCAAGTCCCGTGCTCCATCTCGTTCCGAATGAATCATCCTCGTCCTGCCATTCGTATCCGCCCTTGAGGAAAACCCCGGGAAGAATGCGAATCCCCGCATCCATGCCGAGAGACGGACGCCATTTTGTCTTCCCCTCGCCTTCAAAGCGCCAGACCCCCATGCTCGCGTCAAGCCAGGCGCGTTGCAACGCGAGTCCCAGACGAAAATCTCCGCCTTGCAGCGGTTGTTCCTCGTAATCCGTGCGTCCCTCCTGCCACTCGTTGAGAGGATGGTAGTAGTTCAATCCCGCATGGAGGGCACGATCCTGCAGGTCAAGGCCGACGCCAATTCTCCGGTTGTCGTTCTTGACGTCGTAATCGTAAAAGAATGAGCCCCCCGCGACGAGACCGTCCGCCATGCGGGTGCGATACACAACCCCTAAATTACCGTCGAGGCGCCTTTCGTCCTCGAGTCCCGGCCAGAACGACAGGCCAGGCTGCAAAAACAATGCATGTCCGGACCCCTGGTCTTCCTTCCCTATCAGCAGAAGCGGAACGACGGCATCCAAATCGCCCGTGACATTCTCGCCCCAAATCCAGTTGATGCTCGAATCCAGGCGGAAGTCTGAATTAAACAGCGAAAGACCTCCTGACCGGACGGCATCTTCAATCGTATCGACCAGCATACGCGAACTTGTGTTGCGGAGGGCGCGCTCGCCGCATTGCGAGTAATCGCTTGAGCCTCCCGCCGGCAATGACCCGTAAGTGCTTTCGGAACCATTAAAGCGGTCTCGGATGGCAAAGGAGCTACCTCTTTCGGCGCATCCCAGCGCGCTGCTCCAAAGCCGCTCTATCTCCCCCTGCGTTCGTACAAACAGGGCGTCCTGCGCCCCCGAAGACGACGCTCCCACGAGTCCCGACAATAAAAGCGCCCCAAGCGGAAGCAGCAACTTATGAGGAAACATTCTATCCACCTACACCAAGACCAATCACGCCCAAAAAAACGCCTGTTACGGGCGCCAGAAAGGGAATCTCGTCCCCATGATAATACAAAAACCTTGCCAAGGCAAGCAAAGAGGACAGGATTGGGGCGTTGGGCACATTGACTATGGAGGATTTGGATTGGGAGGCACAGGATGCCGAGAAACTGATAGAGACAGACAATCGGCCATACTCCAAAGTGATTCGACCGAATCCTCACCGCTTCCATTCCAAACATTCCCTGATATAATGCGAATTGGGCGGTGAGGGGATTTGAAAGATCCTCCTATCTGACAAACGGAACATCCTCTCACCGTCTTTTCCAATGCCCCGATAATCTCTGCCCAACCATCTCCCAAATATTTTAAACCTCTTGCAATGACCTGGCAAAATCATCGGGAATGCAACCGAACGTGATGAGTTTAGCGACAACGTTCTTCTAAACACTTCTTTTACCCTGTCGCTTCTTTTCTGGTGGCGGGTGTTCTACGACTCCTGAACATCATGCCACCGAACCTGGTCTGCGTATGATTTGGAAGGATCAAGGCCAAGTAAAGGGGCGAACGGGATACCGTAACGTTAGAAATACCCCGTCCGCCTTGTTCAGTCTCCAAGCATGCATTATTCCTTCGTTGTTTGCCTTCGAAATTGGTTTGCGCCAAGTTGGGAGCGGCAGGATATCGAAGGTATCGTAGAGTATGGCAACCCCCGGATACCCTGCCGCCGGAACGGTAAAGCGGCATCCGTATTTCTACAGATACCATCGGACGCTTTACCGTCATCCATCAATCTCTAATCGTTCATTGCCTCCCTTGGGTTTCCATGAGTTGCCGGGATTCATTATATCACATCAAGGACAGGGAGTGTTTGGTGGTGTGTAAAAGGCGTTGAAAAGACAGACAGCAGAACATCAATCATCAAGGTTTGGAGATAATGGTCGGGCAGGATTGGATGCGAACCGCGAATCCTTCGCTGTTAATGCGCCAAATCATTATCCGTGATAGTAATGATGAATGTAGAATGAAGAGCCGCTTTGAGCGGAGTTTTTCGTATGGATTTTTATAGCGGATTGGCACTCTGTCTGGGCATCCAAGCCCTCGCAATGATGGCGCCGGGCCAAAATCACTTCATGCTCCTGTCTGTTTCACCGGCCGGACGCATCGCCGTGGTAATGACAACATTGGGAATTGCATCCGCCGGCGTTGTTTTCTCGACCGGCGTAGTGCTAAGCATCTGGTTCGGCGGGCAGGTAATCAGCGAAACTTTATTCGGACTCCTCAGTATCGCCGGATCAGGCTACCTGATTTACCTCGGAAGCAAATTCCTCTGGTCTTTTTGGAAACAATCGCAATCCGCCACAAGCAAGGGAGCGGAAAACACCCTGCCCGAAGAAAATATCGAAAAAAGCAAAATGTCATTGCTCTCGGCTTTTCGTTCCGGGTTTCTCGTAAACATCTCAAACTCGAAGTCGGCGCTGTTTTTTGCGAGCATCTTCGCAACCACACTCCCCTTGTCCGAGATGGGAATATCCTCCGTCACTCTGGCCATCTTGGGATTTTTTCTAAATTCGATTGTGTTCCACGGAATGGTCGGGATTTTCTTTACATTGAAAAACATCCAAACTCTCGTTTTGAAATGGAGCGTTTACATCCAAACGATCGCCGGATTGGTCTTCATAGGTTTTGGAGGCAGTTCGGCTTGTTACGCGGCGATGCGCATGGTGGATGAGCGGTGAAACACCCCGGCCATGCAACGCAAGGTCCGCAGAGGAAAATTTTCAAGCCTGCCGCGGAGAATGCGCTCGAAAGAGAGCCTCCGCCGCCGGTGGTCCCAAGGCATGACAACCATGGTCGCGACCGACGAGAATCCGGCGCCTTCCGGGAGTCTCGACAAAATGACGATTAAACTCGGCATCCTCGCCAAACGCATGCCCGATATAACCGGCGGTCTTGCAGACATCCTCCCGGAACCTAATTTGTCTTGCTTTATGGCAATTGGAAACCTATCTTGTCACTCTCCCCGAAGCAGACTCTAGAGATTCCCTATGACCAAACTGAATTTAATCGCTGGCGAATGGCTTAAAGGCGAGAGCGAAATAGAAAATCGCAACCCCTCCGATGTCAGCGACCTCATCGACATGTTTGCGCAAGCCGCTCCCGGGCAACTTGACGAGACGCTCGAACAAGCCCGAATCGCACAAGCACAGTGGCGCGATTACGGATTGGAACGAAAGCAATCCGTCCTCATGGCCATCGGAAACGAAATGATGGAACGCGCCGAAGAACTCGGCACGTTGCTCTCGCGCGAGGAGGGCAAGCCGTTCGCCGAGGGCAAGGGAGAAGTCTTTCGCGCTGGACAGTTCTTCACCTATTACGCCGCCGAGTGCTTGCGCCAAATCGGCGAAAACGCCGACAGCGTTCGAGACGGCATTGAAATTGACGTGCGCCGCGAGCCGGTCGGGACGGTTGCCGTCATCTCGCCGTGGAACTTTCCCACTGCAACAGCATCATGGAAAATCGCACCCGCCCTCGCCTACGGCAACGCCGTTGTCTGGAAGCCCGCAAACGCAACACCCGCCTCCGCCGTCGCACTCGCCGAAATCATCGAGCGGCAGGACATTCCCAAAGGACTCTTCTCGCTGGTAATGGGGTCCGGGCGTTCCATCGGGCAGCGACTCGTCGAAAGCGACAAAATCAACGCCGTCTCCTTTACCGGTTCTCTCGCAGTCGGCAAGGGGATTGCGTCGGCGGCCGTCAACAACCTCACCAAACTGCAAATGGAGATGGGATCCAAAAACGCCCTTGCGGTCATGGACGACGCCGACATCGACCTCGCCGTTACGCTTGCCCTTGGCGGAGCCTTCGGCGGAAGCGGGCAGAAATGCACCGCGTCCTCGAGGCTCGTCGTGCATAAAGACATTCACGACGTCTTCGTCGAAAAACTCGTTGCCGGAGCGAAAGCTCTCAAAGTCGGGCACGCGCTCGAAGACGGGACGCAGATGGGCCCGGTCGTCTCCGAACAACAACTAAGCGAAAACCTCGCCTATGTCGAAACCGGCAAATCCGAAGGCGCGGAACTGGCCTGCGGAGGCGAACGCCTCGAGATGCCCTGCAAGGGATTCTACATGTCTCCGGGCGTGTTCGTTAACACGCGCAACGACATGCGCATCAATCGAGAGGAGATGTTTGCGCCGCTTACCTGCGTCATTAAAGTTGACGGCTACGACGAAGCTCTTGCGATCGTCAATGACACCAACTTCGGACTGACATCGGGAATTGTAACGAAGAGCCTCGCGCGTGCGACACATTTCCGCCGGAACGTTCGCACCGGCGTCGTTGCGGTCAACCTTCCAACCGCGGGCACCGACTACCATGTCCCCTTCGGCGGACGCGGCGACAGTTCCTATGGTCCGCGCGAACAAGGCAAGGCCGCCGCCGAGTTCTACACCATCGTCAAGACCGCCTACATCAGCGCGGGGAGCCCCGGCTGATGCGCATAGACGCGCTGCAATATGCCAACTGGTCGGAGAAAATCTTCAACCAGCTGCGCGAGGGCGGGGTTGACGCCATCCACGTCACCATCGCGTATCACGAAAACTTTCGCGAGTGCGTTCTCAACTTCGAACAATGGAACCGCTGGTTTGAGCAGTATCCCCGCCTCATCCGCAAAGGCCTGTGGGCGTCCGACATCGACGAAGCCAAGGCTTCAAAACGCACCGCCGTCTTCTTCGGATTCCAAAACAACTCGCCCATTGAGGAGGACATCGGGTTGGTCGAAGTCGTGCATACGCTCGGCGCGCGCTTCATGCAGCTCTCCTACAACAACCAGTCGCTTCTCGCGACCGGATGCTACGAAGAAAACGACCCCGGAATCACGCGCATGGGCAGACAGGTCATCCGGGAGATGAACCGCGTCGGCCTGGTCATCGATATGAGCCACTCGGCGGACCGCTCCACCATTGAAGCCGCCGACCTCTCGCAGCGCCCCATTGCCGTCACCCACGCCAATCCGCACGAATGGGCGCCGGCGCTTAGAAACAAACGCGACAATGTCATCCGTGCGGTTGTTGAAAACGGCGGCATGTTCGGTTTTTCCCTCTATCCCCATCACCTCAAAGACAAGTCCGCATGCACGCTCGAGAGTTTCTGCGGAATGGTCGCGCGCACGGTCGAAAAATACGGCATCAAGCACTTCGGCATCGGAACGGACCTTTGCCAGGACCAGCCCGACAGCATCGTCGAATGGATGCGCACCGGACGATGGAGCAAGCAAATCGACTACGGCGAAGGATCCAAAAGCAGTCCGGGGTTTCCCGACATGCCGGAGTGGTTCCGCGACAACCGCGACTTCGGCAACATCGAAGCGGGGCTTCTCGCAACGGGGATGTCGCAGGACGAAGTCGCCGCTGTCATGGGAGGCAATTGGTATCGGTTCTTCGCCGAAAACTTCACGCCGCAGGAAAAATGAAGCCCGCCGCAAAGATTGAGCGCAGGCATCCTTCCGAGGTGATGCGTCTCAAGCGCCTCGGATGCCTGCACCAATGCCGCCTCAGTTTCATGCGCATCCTCACGCGTCGAATGGCCCGGGAAAACTGGCGCTTTACCCGCCATCTCTTCGATATCAACGACAAGGGAGTCGGACGCGCCGTCTATACCGCGCACACAACCGAACGCCCCTACTCCCTCGTTGCATTTGCACACGACCTTCCCGACGAAATGCGCTCGGATCGAGTCATCGCGCAGGCGTGGGATGCAACTTTCGCCCTCTTTGACGGCATCCCCGCGCCCGAAGACATCGACAGACTCGAACAAAACGTTCCGTTCCAGGAAACCGGACGATTGCATGAAAGCGAACTTTCAATGTCGCGCGCCAATCGCTCCGTTCGTCTGTGGGACCATGTCACCGAGGCGCTCGCACGGGGCAGGCAGCCCGATATCGAGCAAATCGATGAAGTCGGATACCTCATGCGAACCACCGCCGTCTACGGCTCCGGCAAATTCGGCACCGCCGACTTCGAAACCGTCTGCGCGCGCGACGAACTGCAAGCGCCCTTCCAGGCCGAAATGCTCTCGGTCTATCTCACCCGCGCTTTCGTGCGCGACCTTGCCGAACGCGTTGCAAGCGCCAAGGGCGGCGCAAACGCGGCGCGCCTCGATCCCGCGCTCGCGCGAAGGCTCGGAATTGGAAACTCCACCGGGCTCGGAATGGCGCCCTTTCTCGTCCACCATCCCGTTCTTTTCAACAACTGGATCATGGTGCGCGAGGAAGCCGTCGCACGCGTGCGGGCGCTCGAATCCGCGAGCGACGAGGCGTGCGACACGTTTCGAAACATACTGAAGAGGGGTGCGCTTTCGGTGGAACAATGGCGCTCGGACCATCCCGTCCAGATTGAAAAATTAAAGCGCCTGAAAGCCGACATTCGCAAAATCGAAGAATTCGCAAACCGTGAAATCCTGCAACGGCGGCACCCGTGGAACCAACTCATGGCATGGGCGGCGGACACGCTGACCGAAGAAGGGCAGGAATGGCTTGCCTCGCTCATGCTCGAACCCTACGGAGAACTGGTTGACGGCCTTGCATCATGCATGTCGGACGGCGATCGCGACGCCTTCACCATTGACGGCGCAATGTCCGTCAAGGACGCACGCGCGCTCATCAAGAAGAGTTTCGGCTGGGCTTTCGACATCGATTGGAACGCAAAAGAAAACTGCGCACGCGCATGGTACGTCTCGGAAGAAAAACTCGAGCCGCGCCTGGGCGAACGTTTCGAAGAGGATGTTTTCACGGACGACTCCAACAATTTCGAGCAGCCTCTCGCGCCCGCACGCGACGGGGTTGCCGCATACAAAGCCCTCGAACAATGGGACGGCAAGAAAACCGTCGCGGAGTTTTTGCTGCGCCACCCCGAACACAGATATTCCATCCGGCGCGCGCAAATCAGCGCGCGGGCGCCCTACGGAGAGATCCACGATAACACCATCGGCGCGGCACTCCTGCCCATTGACATGCTGCGCGCCAAACTCTCCTTCTTCGGCGCGACGCACTTCGATCCCCGCTCGGACAGATGGGTTCGCATCCGCATGTATGCCGGCGCGCCCTATCCCGACGAACTCGACGCACATAACGCCGACCTCTGGGTCTATCCCGAAGCGGCGGCATGACAGATGGATTGCTCCCTCAACGAGATCGAACTCATCGCCAAGCGCGCCGCTCGGGGCGCGGGATATGTTTGGGGAATGGCGGAAGAGGCCGCCAAAGCAACACGGTGGCTGTGCTCGAGAGACATTGACGGCGTCCGTGAACTCGCAAGGCTTTTACAACGGGAACTGCCGCAAAGCCCGGGCAAGCATGTTCCGATTGACATTGAGAGCGGGTGGAAAGGAACGGGAGTCTTATGTCCCCTGGCGGTCGGGGCCGCCCTGTCCGATTACGCCGTCCGGATCAAACGCGCGCCGGTGGTGACGGGCCGAATCGCATCGCCGGCAATCCTGCTTCCCTTCGGTGCGAATGCCGCGCGGGCGCTTGCATGCAGCATCAGCCTTGAATGCGACGAATTCAAAGCCGTCACCGACGGCATCGAATTAAGTGCGCCGGATGAATTCCCCGTCGAAGTCGATGCGGTGTCCGTTCAAATAGATGCTATGCTCGGAAATCCTCGAGCGCATCGCACCCGGGCGCATCCCGATACGGACGGCTGGGGGGTTCTCGATGCCCTCGCACGTAAAACCTACGCGCCGGCAACGGAGCAATCGCGGCTTCTTGGCGCCGGCGCGGGACTCTCCGACAACGACTGAAAGGAATCCCATGAGCGAAACCAAAATTCTCAAACTCGACGAAATCGAAGACCTCGCATTGAAAGCGTTGGTGGCGGCGGGAACATCAAATCGCAACGCCGTCGCCCTGGCGCGCGCAACGGCCGCAACCGAAGCCGACGGCATCGCGAGTCACGGACTCGCTTATATCCCCATCTATTGCGAGCACGTCCAATGCGGAAAGGTCGACGGCAACGCCGAGCCGGCCCTGGAACAGCCCCGCCCCGGCATCATTCGAGTTGATGCCGCAACCGGATTCGCCCATCCTGCCATTGACCTCGGCTTCGAGGCGCTCATACCCGCGGCGCGAACACAAGGCGTTGCCGCACTCGGCATTTACAACAGTTACAATTGCGGCGTGCTCGGCTACCACACCTATCGGCTTGCACAAGAAGGTCTTGTTGCGATTGGCTTTACCAACGCGCCGGCATCGATAGCGCCGGTCGGCGCGAACAAGCCCGTCGTCGGAACCAACCCCTTCTCCGTCGCAACGCCTTCGAGCAAACCCGGCGGCGAGCCGGATATCCTCATCGACCAAAGTTCGAGCGCGATTGCCAAGAGCGAGGTGATGAAACACGCACGCGAGGGCAAGGACATCCCGCTCGGCTGGGCGCTCGATGCCGACGGCAACCCCACGACCGACCCCGCCCTCGCCCTGAAAGGATCAATGGCTCCTTCGGGCGGCTACAAGGGTGTCGGGGTGGCTTTGCTGGTGGAAATTATGGCGGCGGCCCTGACGGGAGCGAATCTGGGCATTCATGCGGCCCCCTTTTCGGGAACCCAGGGAGGTGCGCCGAAAACCGGGCAATTCTTTCTTGCAATTGACCCGAATTCCACTGCAAACGGAGGTTTTTTCGAGCGAATCGACCGTCTGACCGAGGCGTTTCGCAATCAGAAAACCGCCCGTATCCCCGGAGAATCACGCCGTGCAAACCGCATGAGCGCGCGGGAAAAAGGCGTCCGTGTAAATGTAACGACTCTAACGAAAATCCGTGCTATCGTGGGAAGCACACCGACGGCTACCCCGGGGAGCCGTTTGTGAGTTCGATCGACAACCCCGGAAAGCATTACATGCGGGGAGGCCGCATGTTCTAAAGGAGGTGCAAAATGGCTATCAAAGAGCCTTTTACAGATTTGGAAATCCGTAGAGCCCAGGGAGGCTTCTACGAAGGTCACAGCGTTGAAATCGCTATTCTAAGCAAGGCGATTATGGTCGCGCTGGTGATCTGGGCGCTGGTATGGCCGGCGAATGCGAACGGAGCTCTTGGAAGCCTTAACTCGCGTTTGTTGGAAGACTTCAACGCCTTCTACATCGTCATCGTCGGACTGTTCTTTTTCTTTCTCTTGGCGATTGCCGTCATCCCGCAGTCGGGCAGACGCATCATGGGACGACCGGGTGAGACGCCCGAGTTCAGCAACTTCTCGTGGTTTGCAATGATGTTCGGCGCAGGACTGGGTGTCGGGCTGATGGTATTTGCAACCGCCGAGCCTCTCGGACTGTGGGGATCCAACCCCGCTCTTCTTTCCGGCGAGATCGAGCCCAACAGCGAAGAGGCCTTGGTCTCGGGTTATCGTTACACCTTCCTGCATTACGGCTTTCATGCGTGGGCGATTTACGTGGTAACAGGCCTCTCGCTTGCCTACTACGCCTACACGCGGGGAATGCCGCTGACGATACGCTCGGCTCTGACACCCCTGTTCGGCAGGCTGATGAACGGAATCCTCGGTCACATCGTGGATGTGCTCGGTGTGGTTGCGACCATTCTGGGAATCTCGGTAACCATCGGTTTTGGCGTTTCGCAGTTCATTGACGGGCTCTATGCCATCACCAACATGGGCTGGCTCGTTGACAATATCGGCGGAGAAACACCTCCGCCCAGCACCGTCGGGCTTCTCACCGGACTTGTGGTTATCATGGGGCTGTCGATTATCTCGGCCGTTTCGGGAGTTGGGCGCGGCATTAAGTACCTCTCCAACCTCAACCTCGTTTTGTCGGTCATTCTGCTGTTGACCTTCGTGGTATTCGGCTCGTTCATTTTTGCGATGACGACCTACGGCATAGCCTTTGTCGACTACATCTTGCATTACCTCTCCTTGAGCTTCAATGCATTCTGGCCGCTTCCAAATTCCGAGTTCGACGCCAACCTTCCCGCGCAAGCGGCTCCGTTTGCCGACGCGCTGCGCGGCGGGGCTATGAATGCCTGGGGCTCTTTCGAAGGCTTCAAGTCGGGACTTGAGGGTGGAGCAGCCGCACTGCCCGAAGATGTTCTCATGACGGCTTACGCCGCCGGCGAACCCGCACGACAGTTCGGCTGGCAAGCGGGCTGGACAACCTTCTACTGGGCGTGGTGGATTGCCTTCTCGCCTTTCGTGGGATTGTTCCTTGCACGTATTTCCAAAGGACGTTCGGTTCGCGAGTTTATCATCGGGTGCGTGTTTGCGCCTGCGCTGGTGTGTTTCGCGTGGATGACCATCCTTGGCGGAACAGCCATTGACCTCGAACTCACCGGTGGCGCAGACGGCGCAATCATCGGGGCGTCGAACACCGCGAAGTTGTTCGTTACCCTCGGACAGATGCTTTCGGGAGTGTTCCTGCAGGCGATTACGGTGATGTGCGTTGTGCTGATATTGACCTTCCTGGTTACATCGGCCGACTCGGGCATTCTTGTGATGAACACGATTATGTCCGGCGGCGATCAGCGCACCGGCATCAAGCACCGCATCGTTTGGGGCGTTATCCTCACGCTTGTGATTGGAACCTTGCTGGTTGCCGGCAAGACCAGTGGCAGCGAGGATGCCTTTGAAGCGCTCAGGAACGCCATGATTATCGGAGCGTTGCCGTTTACAATGGTGATGGGACTGATGTGCCTTGCACTGGCTAAAGCGCTTTTGCGTGACAGCATGCGCGACAAGCATCGCTCCCAAGCGGCTCCTGCCGAATAAGGAAATTGCCGGGCAGTAGGGACATACTGCCCGGCGTTCCTTTTCGTGGTGAGGTGAATTACACGAATATTCCGGTGACCTGACCGAGACGGTTAATCTAAAACAGGTTTTAGATTAACCGAAGTGCTACGCAGGCAACACGGTGACGTCTTGGCCCATAACCAATTCTGATAAAACGCTTTGCCTCCGTCAAACCGCCCGCTAAGCCGTTGTTGATGACAAATAGTAATTCCAAGTTTACTAATAGGGCGAAAATGTTTTTTATCATGCAATGTACTTCACCGGTTTTAAAATGGTGAACCAAATCAACCTTGCTAGCTCGCAAATCATCAAAGTGATTCTCATGAAGTTTTTTGTTTTTCAGTGCCTCCAATTTGGTTTTAAGTAGTCCATCAATATCAATATCGGCAGTGTCTAGCAAAATAGCTGGGGACCCGCAAAAACCCTGATTTTGGAGCAGGCTTCACCTAATAATTCCGCGATAATCGCGGGAAATTATCCTCATCCGCATGTCCTCTTCAAGGTTTTTGCGGGTGCCCAACTTGTTTATGTTTGTCTTCAAGCAGAACCTCATTGATAAGAATCCTAAGGTCACCATAGTTAAGAAAGCGGCTTACTTCTTTCTAAGACTTGCATTAAATAGCAACTTTGCCGCTCGGAAAATCGGCAGTGAAGTCAACACCCACACCCATCTCATAGCTGTAATCTTGCCACAGAAAAACATTACTAAGTTGGAGACTCGATCCGTCTACTGGATAAACTCGCGTCAGTTTTTCAAACGCATCTCCCCGGCCGCATTTATCATAATCAGAATCACTAGGGTAAGACTTCCGAATTTCTCCTGTTATGCAGTCAATATCATTCTTTCCACAATCTTCTCTGCCACATTATCAATCTCTTTCCGTATCTTTTCAAACTCTTCGGGATCGACAATATCCGTTCCGTCCTAGTCTTACATTGCTTCCAGCTCGTCATCACTTGGCAAATCTTCGGGACGTTTTTTATGTTGGTTTTTATTCATTGTAGTATTTTCTTTTATCTTTTTGTGTTAATAACCTCATCATTTACTATACTTACGGCTTTTTGTTCCAATACGTAAGACTGATACCTCATTTTGTTTGCTCTCATAACCAACAAATTGATCTCGTTCTGCGTGTCTTCATTTTGACATAATGGAACTGTTATTTTAGATACCTGTTTATCATCAATTTCATCAACTACTGCTCCGTATGTGTATCGTTTAATCAGAGGATAAGCATATACACTACTCAACCAAGCGTAGAGATAACCTGCTATATTTCCATTGGCGGGCACCACGCGAATGATATGTTGATTTGCTGTCCACTCGTTCCAATGCTCTGGAACTATAGTTACCTTTCCTATTGTACCGCTACATGTGATTAATGTCATATTTTCTGACAAAGTTAACTGGTTTTTTATTCTGTCAGCATGATGTGATAAAGAAAGAAACTTTTTGTTGTTGGGATCAAGATCTAAAATTTGTTTGCCCCCAATAAATTTTACCCCTCCTGATTCTTCTGTAACATATACTCGTTTAAATCTTCCCGGCAGTATGACAGATTTGCTGATGCGTTTATCACCTACATCTATTACTTCTTTGGCATGTTTTCGCAAATGGTTTTCAATTTTTTTATATGTAGGTAAATGATAAGAACCATCAAACCGATTATCCATCCGTCTCAACTGAATTGAATAATTGAGAAAATTAGCATTTTTATCAAATTTGGGAGTTCGCTTTTGTATTTGTTCAATATCGGGTAGATGAAATTCTTCTTTTAACAATGCCTGAGCTTCATCAATCAATTTATTGGACTCATCTATTTGATTAAATGCCTTTTCTATTAATTTATGAACTCTTCTTTTTAATTCCGAAGGGGGATTGGAAACAGGAACATTATTCAAATGCTTCGGCTCTATATGCTCAACCACTGCCCCATAGCCATTTGTATTTATTATAGTGCGTCCCGTTTTCGTTTTTAAGTAAGCGTAGATGTAGCCAGCAATTTCTCCAGCTTCAATCCTGATAATATCGTGACTGAATATTAAATTGTTCAGGGTATTGGAAACATAAGCACAATTTCCTACAGTTCCCGAGGCGGTTAATAAAACCTGTCCTTTTTTTACTCGTAATGCGTTTATATCGGTTTGTGTCAAATGAGATATATAAGAGGAAGGCTTTGGGTAAATTTCACTTGCTTGGGAAGGTTGATAAAACGGTAAGTCAGATTTTTCTACATATATCCTTTTGAATCTAGGTCTATGATAAGCCTCCGCCAATCCATTATCACCGCATAAACCAACAATTGGGTAAATACCTTCCATCAATTTTTTTCTGGCTTGTTTTCCCTCAATACCATAAACACTTGCCTCCATACGGCAGTCCTTCTTAATAATATCTTGAATGGATATTCTTGCGTATTTAAGGGTTTTATTGTTTTTTAACCCTTCGACTGTATCACGTTTCGCTGTAGTTATTACCATGGTAATCCTTCTTCTTTTTTCCATTTATCAAATACGGGAGTAACTTCCTTGCTTTGGTCATCAATAATTCGAGTTTTACTTACAGGTTTATACACCACATTATTTTTTGCGTTTTTGCTAATTTCAAAAACATTAGGTTCTTCCGGAACCCAAATCTCATTGCCTTGCTCATCTCTTTTGAACAGGGTATTTCCTCGCTTATCATGCCCAATCTTCTCAACCATTGCCATGAATACAGAATAAGGTTTTATTGTTCTTGTATTTTGTTCTTTCTGAATCTCTTCAATTGTCTTTTTTTGAACTAATAGAAGAGACGTCTGTGTTCCGTTTTTGGGTTGAAAAGTATCAACGTGCAAATCTATACTGGCTACAATTTTAGTTCTTTCGATGAGCCACTGACGAATATATGTCAGCCCTGGATTACCTAAAATGGAATCCGGTAAAACTATAGCCAATCTTCCCCCAGGTTTTAGAAATTGCAGGCAACGCTCAATAAACAATTGCTCTGGGGGCACAGATGTTTGGAGTTTTGACGACATTAACCATCCCTTTTTGTTTCGCCAGATGTATCCAAGATTATATTGTTCCAATATATGAGGGTCTTTAATAGGAATTTTACTTCCAAACGGAGGGTTTGTCACAATAACATCAAAAAACTCAATGGATTGTGGGTTTTTTATATCTCTTGCTTTTATGTTTAAAGCCTTTGCAAGATCTTTCTTCAAATCCGCAGACCATTCATGGGGGTGTTTTAGTGAATCGTTGCGATAAATGTTGCCACTACCATCGTTATTCATTACCATATTCATTTTGGTAGCTCTAACTAAATCAGGATTTATATCAAAACCAAAGAAATTAGTAGCGGCTATTTGTTTTATTCTATCTCTAACAGCGACATCTATTCTAGTATCCCATTCGCTTTCAGGAGTTTCGTAATCTCTTTCCGCTTCATTTTTTAATTGTTTAATGACATGATTCATAGCAGCAACGAGAAACCCACCCGTCCCACATGATGCGTCACACACTTTTTCATGCGGTTGGGGATTTACCATCTCCACTGCCATTTGCATGACATTTCGCGGTGTAAAAAATTCTCCACGATCACCACGAAGATTAGCGCCAACTAATTCTTCATAAGCTTTACCCTTCACATCAACATGCGTATTGAGCAGAGAATAAGACTGGAGTTCGGACACAATCCGAGCCAAAGAGCGAGGTTCAAGTTTAATTTCTTCATTAGCATCAAATATTTGTGGAAATTGTTTTTTAACTTTTGCAAAAATTCCCGAAATACGATTTTTTACCGTTAGCTGACCGTCGAGATTGGATCGTTCAGCAGAGGTAGTATAAAACTCTAACGACTTGCCAACATTTTGCTCATCAAGAGTTTTGCAAAATATGATTTTCAATAACTCAAAAAAAGAAGGCTGTTTTTGCATTCCATCTGTAACGTAAATATAGTTATGACAAGTCTTAAAAACTAATAACAAATTATCATCAAAGGCCTTTTTCAGTTTATTGCGTTTTGGCTTATCAATATCTTCCAACGAACCATCAACAGGTGGAATATCATTATATTCTGTAAAAATAAATTTACCCTTAACTGTTTCTTTTCTAAAAACAGTTTTATATTTGCCATTCGTCCACATACCCCATTCACAATTAGGACAAATACTCATATAGGATATTAGTTGTTCTACACCTTCTTTTTTATGTGTAGGCTCTATTTTCTCATTTTTACATTCAATAATCAGTTGCACATGTTCTTGGGTGTGTCCCGATATGTTTTCTGGAAAGATGACAATATCCGCTCGTGTTTTTCCCGAGCCATGTTTTAAAGAGAATTCAATTTTTATTTGTTCGGGTTTATATTTATGTTCGTTGACTAAACGCTTCTCAATGATTTGACGCACATATTCCTCTGGCGTGTCTTTGCGAAACTTCCCATCGATGTAATCACAAATTTTACCATCAGGAACACGTAAAACAGTTTTCTCCTGTTCTTTTTCAAGATACATAAATCACCCCCCCCCCCCCCCCATTCTGCTTTTGTTCTCACTCATAATATCCACAGCCCTTACATTCTCACGTTTAACAGGCGCATCACTGACATCAAGACCTCAACTCCAAACGCCTCCATACAACTATAAGTAAACAAGAACCCATAAGCAAGCAATTTCTGCTCGCTGCCCTGACGACGCGATTCTACTCTAGTCAATAAGGTCCTACCTCGCTTCAATTTCAAAGCATTTTACTGTATAATCTCGGGAAAAAGCCATCCTTAAGTTGATTAACATGACGACAACCACCCAAACCCATCGTGATACCATTACCATCATGCTCGCCGGCGGAATCGTTCTGGCCCTGGCTTTCGGCGTGCGCTCGGTATTCGGAGGAGTTGTTGAGCCCCTTTCCAACGAATTATTCGGCGGACGCATCGAGATATTCTCGCTCTCCATCGCGATACAGA
>JAPOUT010000065.1 GCA_026708545.1 Hyphomicrobiales bacterium | reverse complement strand
TGTCGGGATTGGGAACTTCACCGGCATCATCCACATCAGGTAAAACTGTCGGGAAGAGGAAATACACGAGACGGAAGAAGGTCGCCAAGAAGAAGGCATGATTTTCCGTATCCTGTCGGCTCGTATTGGAATCATCATCTAAACGCCAATAATCAAGCGGTTTATGCTGAATGACTTTGATATTGACATGAACTGGAACGGGAAATACCATTAGCCCCACGAATTAAAGTGGTTTCATTCCCAAAAGGAAAGTAAAATGAACATTCTCGCGCAGAAATCATCCATCACACCCACACAAAGTGACATAAAATCCCCTTATGGATTCATTCGGGGCGGACGACTTAGGAAAACTTCAAAAGGTCTAATCTCCTTTGCACCGTTTCTAACTGGTGCATCGGTTCTCGCGCTTGGCGCATTGATGGCAACAACCACACCGGTTGAAGCGGGAATGTGCACCGAAACAGGGACGACAGGGATGTGGACTTGCACAGGGGCGGCAGGAAGCGATGATCCGGCAAGCATTACAGGTAGAGCAAATCAAAATATAGAGGTCACCGGAGACACTGGATTCGGTCTGAATGTCAGCTCGGGGGAGGCTCTCGATATCAATTCCGTAGCGACTACCGGCACAATTGATGTCGATTTAACAAATAACAACAATATCACTTCCGTTATCAATTCCATCAATATTCAGCAGGCGGGCACGGGCACGGTTACCCTCACAACAAATGGAACTCTCACTTCGACCGGCAACTATTCGTCCGTCGTTGTTAACCAAAAAGGGGCAGGCGGGATTGACCTCACGATGGACGGAGCCGTGATAGGAGGCGCGCAGGGCATCTCTATGTCAACGGTTGCGGCAACAACGGGCGAAATAAATGTCACGGCAAAAGATATCACGGGTAATAACGAAGCTATCTCCATCGGCCACAAAGGAAACAGTGCGGTCACTTTTACGTCGACCGGAACGGTTACCTCCAATAATGAAGAGGCTATCTTGGTCAATCATTCGGGCACGGGAGATGTGAACATAACCACCGGAGGCACTGTGACCACCGGCGCAGCCGATAAAGATGCTATCAGAGTCAGCCAATCAGGCGCGGGCAGTGTTTTCATTACCGTCACCGGCAGGATCGTTGGCGGTTCGAGCGCAAGCGCCATTAGCATCTCAACGGCATCGGCATCGGATAATGCCACAATCATCTTGGGAACGGATGCAAACCTTGAAGGAAATGTCGATACCTCGGGAGTCATGGGGACGACAGACATCGTGCTTACAGGCGACGGCGACGCCGATTTCAGTTTGGACGATGATTTGCGTAAATTCACGGATTTCAACGCTCTCGAGAAAACCGGAAGCGGAACCTGGAGGCTTACGAACAGGCAGGGTAACGCAAAGACTTTCGATAGAATCGATGTCAGCGAAGGAAAACTCGTGTCAGAGGGAATAACGCAACTCATAGGCACAAACTTGAACATTGCCGAGGGTGCAATATTTGAAGTCGAGCAACAAGCCACGAGCCTCTTCGGAACCGCCGTAACGCTCAGCGGCACCATTCAACTCTCCGGTGCCGATACCACCCTCGAAGTCCACGATGCCATCAGTAACAGCGGCGGGAACGTGGTCATTCCCGTTGATTTCTCGGATGCGGGATTCCAAGACGGCGAGCACGAATTTGGCAACGCCCGGTTTTCCGCGGTGTCCGTTGATGGCGACCCCATCGTCATCAACATCCGCGCCATGGGCGAACTTCCCGGAGGGATTGAAGAGCCCGTCCGCATCGGGAATCTCGTTGACGTGGAAACAGCCAACCCCAATGCGTTCGCCGCAGGGGCGGTTCTTGGAGGCAGGATGAGGCTTGGACTCGAAATCACGGACCAGGGCGAATGGATTGCCCTCGTTACGAAGACGGCTGCTGCTGCGGGCAGCATTGAAGAAGCACTCTACGAATCGCTTCCTGCCGCCCTGACGCAACTCGCTGGCTTGGAGTCCCGCCAGCAACGGCTCCGGGGCAGGCAACACGCCATCAATCAGGCAATGTGGGCAAGGATTGCGGGAGCATCCGGAGAGTTCGAACCGATATCTACCACTCAGGCAACATACGAAACAGGGAATGCCGTTGCCGAGTTCGGCATTGAAACCCCGATTCCCACAAACGATTCTCCCTTCACTTTGGGTGTGGGTGCGGCTTTTGGAGATGCCACAACCGATGTCTCTGTTCCCGGCAGCGTTGGAGAAATCGCCTCCGAATCAATTATCGGCACACTCAATGCAAGTTGGGAACTAAAAGGCATCTATGTGGACGGGCAGCTCCGATACACCGGCTTCGATAACAGCATTGAAAAGGACGCAAAGATTGCTGACGTGGACGTGAAGGCATATGCGGCAGGCGTTGAGGTCGGATACGCGATGGAACTTGATAAATTGATAGGCCGAACCTTACGCCCCGATGCCATCCTCATCCCTTCGGCACAAATCTCGTGGACAAGTGTTGATTTTGATGACTTCACCGACACCGACGGCATGAATGTTGCTCTTGAGGATGGCGATGTCCTTCTCGCACGTGCAGGCGTTGCGTTCGAGGATATTTGGGAAGGGATCGCCCTTCGCGGACATGCCGATGTTCTCGTGCCGCTAGATGGTGAAGTTGCCACTAAACTTGACGGAACAGAAACAATCTCCGAGCGTGAAGATCCTGCATTCGATATTGGTATCGGTGCGACATATGCGTGGGGTGGTGTTTATGCGCTTTCAGCGGACATCTCCACGCAACAAGGGGGAGATGTCGCAGGATATACTGCAAGTCTGGGATTCGTCTATTCGTTCTTCTAAAAAAGCAAAATTGACAAACTCTTGTAGTTGTCGCCTGACCTGCTAAAACGACATAGCAACCCCTTTCATGTCGCATTCTCATCGTTGGGAAAGGGCGGTGACGGGATGCGTGTTATTATGGACTTTTAGGAGACACCCCGCCACCAGAGAAGCGGCAACAAGGCAGATGAAAAAGATAGGTGGCTTTTATGCTTCCACCCTGTCGCCGAAACCTATTATATCACATTTACATTCGTCCATAGTGCCAAACATAACCGGTGTCTGACCCTCCCGACATATCCTCCCTCGCTGTCAATAAAGTGGTGGCGGAAAGAAAAGAAGAGCCGGATCTTCCCGTCACCTAAACTAACCTGGATATGGTTTAGGAGTATCAGGCTAGGCAAAGGAGACGGACGAGGTAGGGATATGGTAAGGCGTTCAACAAGCTACCCCGCCCGTCTTAAATCGGCATCCAACCATATCACGTTTCCCTGAGCCGGCAGAGTTTATTGCGCTTATCCCAAACTTCCGCCATTTCCACTCACCGATAATACCCTCATACAGTTCCCGCCTGTCTTTGCTGTTCATATCGCGAGTCTTGGCTGGCCTATGAAAATGTATAATGATATCCTTTCCAAAATTAGGGTTTTTGCGGATGTCCGGCTTTTACGCATCTAAGCCAGAAACTTACATGGCAGGGATAGAAACATCCTTGATATGCCACGGAAGGAATTATGAGGGTTTTATGCGAATCACGTCCGGTTTTTATCGGAAATGCGCCGATAATTCCGAATCTTCAGCGCGGCTTGGATGTCCTTGATAACCGTTAGTGCGTGTATGCCGGTTTCTTTTCGGTTATCGGAGGTAGATAAAAATTGCAGGAAAATCGCGGAAAAATCCAAGTATTGATTCGAATCGATTGACAAACATTGAGTATAGCCCGATAATGGCAAGCGTAACCCTAATGGTAACTATTACAACTTATTGAAAGGAGTAAAGACAATGAAAAAGATACTGACGACAATCTTCGCAACCGCCGTGATGGTGTTTGCGTTCAATGCGGATGTTCATGCAACTGAGGAGCAACTAGAGTCGCTAAAGACTATTGATTGCGATATCTCTGCATCAGGATCCGTGTCGGCGTATAAAAAAGATTGCCCCGAGATTACCGAACTCGAAGAGCCTGGTGAGGCAGGTAATGAGAGCGAGGTAGCCGATTCAGGCAATGAAGGCACCACTTCGGCGGCGCAAGAAAGCGACCAGTAATAACAACCACAACAAACAAGGAGTAGAAGCAATGAAGATGATACTGACAACAACTTTCGCAATTGCCATGATGGTTTTTGC
>JAPOUT010000031.1:27534-28739 GCA_026708545.1 Hyphomicrobiales bacterium | reverse complement strand
AACACGGCCAGCCGGTACATTTTTTCAACCTCCCTGGCGTCTTTTGTCAGATTCATGGTGAGTGCCATTAAATCTTCGTAATCCAGCGAAGGCATTCTGAAGTCGGAGTGCAAAAGACCGCAGGCCGTGTGCATGTGCAGGCGTTTGCCGTCCTGCCTGTCAAAGCGCTTAACGGCAAAATACCCGCTTCCTTTTCGGGACGGGAACAAGTGGACGTCCGGCATCGCCAAGCCAGCATCGCGCGCCATCAAGGCATAGACATACTCAATTGCTCCGGCGTCCCCGCCGTCGTTCGTATTAGGAAATTTCACCAGCCACGGCTCGTAGCCGGCCTGCAGTCGGCACATGCCATGGACAACATCCCGCTTGTTTTCGTGCAGCCCGATCACTGCCTTGGGACGTGCACCGGATGACGATCCGTTTAAGGAGAGGAGTTCGTCCAATACATCATCTGCTTCCCCGGCCAAGGTTTGCCGCATCTGTTCGGCAAGGGAAGCAGTATCGAACTTGTCGCCGGATATCTTGCCGGTGCGGCTAGGTTCGTAAACCAAGGCGCCCATGCCCGAGGAACCGGTATGCGTGAGACCGTCCAGTGGCGAGAGAACTTCGGGAAGAATGCCGAGAGAATTCATTAGGCGGTCCAGCAGCAAACGTCCCCATCCGTCGGGCAGGCTGTCGTTAAAAACGCCCGGCAGGCCACCAAAAAGGGACGGGTCGTAAGAATGCACGCCCGGTTTTAGTGCACATTCGATAGGTGAAATTTCCAAACCTCGAATAATGAAGGAATTTTCGTACTCGAAGTAGATTTTGCGGTCACGCTTTGCCAAACGTCCTACAGGAAGCGTTTCCTCATCAAAACGTAGGCCGACTTTGATGTCTGAAACAGGTTCAAATTTCATGTGCGCCATCCGCGTTTACGCGGTTTTTGCAGGCGGCCTTTCAGCACATCCTCAATCGAACGGAAGCTTTCATCGTCGATTTTGATGACCTGGGTGATATTCTCAAGGCAACCGAGCGTAGCCAGCAGTTTGAGAAACGACTCCAGTGAAATCAACCCTTTCTGCTCAAACTTGCGCAATGTCGGCAGGTGAACGCCTGCCCTGTTTGCCAACCCCTCTTGGGTAAGACCCTGCTGAAGGCGTTTCGCCTTCACCTGTTTGCTCAAGATTCTTTGCACTTTTGATGTTGTGAGTAGTGATATCATT
>JAPOUT010000031.1:0-27168 GCA_026708545.1 Hyphomicrobiales bacterium | reverse complement strand
GCGTTTTTCTGAATGAACGCCCGGCGGTCTTCGACGGTATTCCCCATCAACTGCGAGAACAGCGTGTCGGCTTCGGATGCATCTTGAATATCGACTTTTAGCAGGGTTCTTGCTTCCGGATCCATTGCGGTTTCCCAAAGCTGTTCGGCGTTCATTTCGCCGAGCCCCTTGTATCTCTGCAACGAGATGCCTTTGGCGCCGAGTTCGCGGACTGCTTTTGCCAGGCTGGCGGGGCCGTGGACCGTGCGCGCGTTGTCCCCGCGCGAGAATTTCGCCGGCCAGGAACAGGCCTCGCGCATGTCTTCGACCAAACCCGCGACATCTTTCATGTTCGGGTTTTCAATCATTTCTGCGGGGAGGCGCCTCTCTTCCCGAACGCTTCGAACGGTTCGCTCGAAGGTGAAGCCCTTGTCCTTATCGAAGGATGCCTTCCACTCGCCTCCCTCCAGTTCGCCCAGCCGCTTTGCCATGTCTTTTGTGAGCTTGTCGCTTTTGCTTTTGGTGGAGAGCGCCTTGTCTTCGAAAACGCCCGCCATTGCGGCGATCTCGAGCAGGGGGCGGGGTGCGGAGTTCGGCAATTGCTCAAGGATGCCCTCGACTCTCAGTCCGTTCTCGACGATGGCGCGCAGATGCTTGCCCGCGATTTCGGCCCCGTCGTTGTCTTGGAGTTTGCCGTCTTCAAGGCTTGCGTCAACAAGATACTCCTGCAGTGCGGCCTCGTTGGAAAGGTAGACTTCGGAGCGTCCCCGCGATGCCTTGTACAGGGGAGGCTGCGCGATGTAGAGGTATCCGTTTTTGATGACCTCGTCCATGTGCCGGAAGAAGAAGGTGAGCAGGAGCGTTCGAATGTGGGCGCCGTCAACGTCCGCATCCGTCATGATGATGATTTTGTGGTACTGCAACGCATCGATGTCGAAGTGCTCTTTGCCGATTCCGGTTCCCAGCGACGCGATGAGCGTTCCAATGTGTTCGGACGAGATCATTTTGCCGAAGTGCACGCGCTCGATATTGAGGATTTTTCCCCGCAACGGCAGCACGGCCTGGTTGCGGCGGTTGCGCGCCTGCTTCGCGGAGCCGCCCGCCGAATTTCCCTCAACGATGAAAATCTCGGCCTTGGCGGGGTCCCGTTCCTGGCAGTCGGCGAGCTTGCCGGGAAGGCTCGAGATTTCAAGAGTGCCTTTTTTGCGATTGAGTTCGCGGGCCTTTCGCGCGGCTTCCCTGGCGATGGCGGCCTCGACGACTTTGGCAGCGATGGTTTTTGCGTGCGTTGGATTTTCCTCGAGCCAGGAGCCGAGTGATTCGGCAATTGCGGACTCAACGACGGGGCGCACTTCGGAGGAGACGAGTTTGTCTTTCGTCTGGCTGGAGAATTTCGGGTCCGGGACTTTGATGGACAGCACGCAGGTGAGGCCTTCGCGGACATCCTCTCCGCTGATGGAGAGTTTCTCCTTTTTGATGAGGCCCGCATTCTGGGCGTAAGCACCGACGGAGCGGGTGAGGGCGGCGCGCAATCCCGCCATGTGGGTTCCGCCGTCGCGTTGCATGATGTTGTTGGTGAAACAGAGAATGTGTTCGTGATACCCCTCGTTCCAGCGCAACGCGGCTTCGACGACAATGTTGTCTTTGGCGTTTTTGCGGGAGATGCGGATGGGCGCGTCCTGCAGGGGCGCTTTCGATTTGTCGAGGAATTCGACATAAGCCTCAAGGCCGCCTTCGTAATGCAATGTCTCCTTGACTTCCGTGCCGCTGCGTTCATCGGTGATGTGGATGCTTACGCCGGGATTGAGGAAGGCAAGCTCGCGCAACCGGTGTTTCAGCGTGTCATAGCTGAAGCGGGTCTTTTTGAAAATTTCGGCGGAAGGATGAAAAGAAACCTTTGTGCCGGTCTGTTTTTTCGGAATGCTTTTGTTGACGGTTTTGAGCGGCGCCTTCGCAACGCCGTCCTGGAAGCGCATAAAATGTTCCTTGCCGTCGCGCCAGATGGTTAACTCGAGCCAGTCCGACAGTGCATTCACCACGGAGACGCCGACACCGTGGAGTCCGCCGGAGACTTTATAGACGTTTTGGTCGAATTTGCCGCCGGCGTGGAGCTGCGTCATGATGACCTCGGCGGCGGAGACGCCTTCTTCGGGATGTATTTCGGTCGGAACGCCCCGTCCGTTGTCCTCAATGATTGCGGCTCCGTCCTTGTTAAGGGTGACCTTGATGGTGTCGCAGAAACCGCCGAGAGATTCGTCGATGGCGTTGTCGATGACTTCGTAGACCATGTGGTGGAGTCCCGAGCCGTCTTCGGTATCCCCGATGTACATGCCCGGACGCTTGCGCACGGCGGAGAGTCCCTTGAGGACCTTGATGCTTTCGGCGCCGTAGGTTTGCTTGGTTGTTTTGGCCTTTTTGGGCGCGGTCTTGGTAGCTTGTTTCGGCATAGTGAGTGTTACCTTAGTTGAGAGACGGGTTGGCGGGGCGTTGTGCGCGCTCCACCGATTTGGACGTGACTTCGAGAAAGCAACTGTCTTCCTGGCAACCCTGGAAGAGCGCCGGGTCGGTCCCTGTCATCCAGCTGTGGGCGCCGGACTGCTCGAGAATGTCAAAGAGCGCATGGCGCCGTTCGGCGTCAAGATGCGCGGTGACTTCGTCAAGGAGCAAAATCGGCGCGCCGCCGGAAGAAAGACTAGACAGCAAACGCCCGTGGGCGAGCACAAGTCCCAGCAACAGGGCTTTCTGCTCGCCGCTGGAACAGGATTGCAGCGGCATTTCGCCGTCGTCGCTTAAATGGCGAATGCGAAAATCGCATCGATGCGCTCCGGCGAGCGCCCGGCCGGCGCGCCGGTCAAGCAACCGGCCTTCTCGAAGCCGGGTGCGCAGATTCTCCTCTTCTTCCCGAACGCCGATTTCCGTGTCGCAAGCCTCGTCGTCGGCGTCGGGGTCCGGCGCGAGCGCGATGCTTGCCTTGGGAAACGCGGGCAATGACAATTCTTCCAGCAGGTTCGAAAGCATGGCAACGGTCCGCCTGCGCGCGGCCTGCATCAATGCGCCTTCCTTCGCCATGGCTTCCTCAAGGCCTTCAATCCAAACGGCGTTTCCGCTTGTTTGCAAAAGGCGGTTGCGCTCGCGCATGGCCCGTTCGTAGTTGGTGCTTCGAGCGCCGTGTTCGGGTTCGAGACTCATGACGATGCGATCAAGGAAACGTCTGCGCTCGCCGGCGCTTTCCGCAACGGCGCGCTCAATGGCGGGGGTGAGCCATAGGATCGAGGCAATATGCGCGAGTTGCGAGAGACTCTCGTTTGCACCGTCAATGCGAAGCGAACGCCCCCGGGTTTCCCTGCCGTTCCGCGAAGGCGCAAGAGCGGTTGCGATGTTTGTTTCGCCGATGTCGTCGCGGATGATCGCATGGACGCTCCAGCCGTTATCATCGCTTTGGCGCCGTATCATTTGCTGAAGCGCGGCCCGGCGCAACCCCCGTCCGGGGCTGAGCATGGAGAGCGCTTCGAGCAGATTGGTCTTGCCGACTCCGTTCCCGCCGGTGAGGACGATGGCACGCGCATCCGCGAGGACATCGCGCTCGAGCAGCAATTGTTTGTAGGAACGGAACTCATGGAGCTTGACGGCGGCGATTTTGCGCATGCCGCCGCGCACCTGAACGCCGCGGTTGCGGACTGCGGGAGTCGCTGCCTGGGTCATGGCTGCGGGAATCATATCCGCATGGGCATGAGGATATAGAGGACTTCTTCGTCTTCGCTGTCGCGGATGATCGCGGGCGAGCCCGGGTCCTTGAGCAAAAAGGCCGAATCTTCACCGTCGCAGGCGTTGGAGATCTCAAGGAGGTAGTTTCCGTTGAATCCGATTTCCATCTTCTCGGCGGAATAGTTCGCCGAGACGTCTTCCTGTGCGTCTTCGCCGTCCATGTTGTTCGCGGACACGCGCAGAAGGTTGGATTCCAGGGCAAGTTTGACGGCGCGCGATTTTTCCGAGGTGATGGTCGAGACGCGGTCGACCGCCTCCGAGAAGGCCTTGCCGTTGACGGTAAGGGAACGGTCGTTGTCGGCGGGAATGACGCGCTCGTAGTCGGGAAAGGTGCCGTCAATGAGTTTCGATGTCATCACGACGCCGTCCAATTCGAAGCGGCATTTGTTTTCCGAGACCCAGCAGGTGACGTCCTCCTCGGCACCTTCAAGGAGCTTTTGCAACTCGTTGATGGTCTTGCGCGGGATGATCACGCCGGGTATCTTCTCCGCCCCGGAAGGGAGCGCCAGCGAGATGCACGCCAAGCGATGCCCGTCGGTAACGGCCGCGCGCATCTTCTCGACGCCGTCAATTTCCTTGCGGTGGATGTACATTCCGTTGATGTAGTGGCGCGTTTCCTCGTTCGGGATGATGAAACGGGTTTTGTTGATAAGGCGCCGGAGTTCTTCGGCGCCGATGACGAAACGGTGGGGGAGCTTCTCATCCGAGATAGCCGGAAAGTTTTCGCTGTTAAGCGAGCGCAAATGGAAGCGCGAGCGTCCGACTTTGATGGAGAGGTTGTCGTTCTTCTCGTCGTGCTCGATTTCAATCTGGGATCCTTCGGGGGATTTTCGAATAATCTCGTAGAACATTCGGGCATCCGCCATGGCCGCCCCGGGCTTGCTGATCTGCGCATCGGGAACCGTCTCGATAATCTCGATATCCGTATCCGTTGCGGTGATGCGAAGGGCTTTGTCTCGCGCGTCAATCAAAATGTTCGCAAGAGCTGGAAGCGTGTTGCGCCGCTCAACCACGCCTTGCGCGTGGGTGACGGCACGAAGTAAAGGTCGGTGTTCAGTCAGAATCTTCATGGGAACTCCCTAGTAAAAAGTTAAGGTCGACTATACCAGAAAAAATTCCGCAAGGGAATATGTTTGAACCCCAAAATGCACTTTTTTGGGAGTGCATTTCCGGGGTTTTCCGGCTCTCAATCGTTGAGTTTTCGGCGCAACAATTCAAGATCTTCGGCGAGGTCGCCGTCCCGGTCGCGTTGCTGGGCAATTTTACGGGTTGCGTGCAAGACCGTGGTGTGGTCGCGGCCTCCGAACTTGCGCCCTATCTCCGGCAGCGAGCGGGTCGTCAACTCCTTGGCAAGATACATGGCCACCTGGCGCGGAACCGCGACCGAGCGCGTGCGTCTCGCCGACAACATGTCTGATATCTTTATGTGGTAATGCTCGGCAACCTGGCGCTGGATCTCGTCAATGGTGGTCTTGCGGGTGTTTGCGCGCAGAAGGTCGCGCAGCACATCCCGGACGGTGGTGATTTCCACGGGCCTGCCCGAGAAATTCGCGTGCGCCAACACGCGCTTGAGCGCGCCTTCCATTTCCCGAACGTTTGAAACAATGTTCCGGGCGAGGAATTCGAGAACCTCGGCGGGAATCTTCTGCGCGTTTTGCTGGTAGACGGCTTCGTCCATTTTCATGTGCAAGATCCCCAGCCGCAATTCGTAATCGGTCGGATGGATGTCCGCGACAAGTCCGCCGCCCAAACGCGAGCGGATGCGCTCTTCTATGCCGGTGAGATCCGAGGGCGAACGGTCGGCGGAAATGACGACCTGGTGGTTCTGGTCGATCAGGGCGTTGAAGGTGTGGAAGAATTCCTCCTGTGTGGATTCTTTTCCGGCGATGAATTGGATGTCGTCAACCATCAAAATATCCACCTTCCGGAACTGCTCTTTGAACGCTATCGTGTCCCGAAAGCGCAGCGCCTTCACGAATTGGTACATGAATTTTTCCGCCGAAAGGTAGATGCATTTGCGTTGCGGGAAGCGCCTCTGCGTCTCCCATGCAATCGCATGCATCAAGTGTGTCTTGCCCAGCCCGACGCCTCCGTACAAAAACAGCGGGTTGAAACTGCCGTTCGTCCGCTCCTCCTCCGCAACGCGCTTCGCTGCCGTGTACGCCATCACGTTCGATTTGCCCTCGACGAAGTTTTCGAAGGTGAAACGCTCGTTCAGCCGCGAGGTGGTTTGCTGCTGCAGCGACTCCTCATCCTCCGCCGAACCGTTGGCAAAGGAAGCCGCGGTCGACGGCTTCGCGTCGGCGCCCGCATAAGTCTCCAGAAAGAGCCGCTGCTTGAGAACGAGGCTGCCGTTCGCCTCGGGATGTCCTTCCTGCACCACCTTGTTCCAGTGGCGCAGGATGCAGTCGCTGTAGTGTGTCGCCACCCAGTCCCGGATGAACGAACTCGGAACTCGAAACACCAAACGCTCGTCGCCGCTCGCTACCGGATGCAAAGCGGCCAGCCAACTGTCAAACACCGCACCGCCGAGCTCCCTGCGCAAAGGCGGCTGCATTGACTGCCACACCGCAAGCGCGCCCGCATCTTCGTCCGGCGAACCGGTTTGGCCCTCTTTCTCAAACAAAATCCCAACTCCCTACTTTACGGTCCGCACGAATACACACATGTCAGTTCTGCCGCCATGGAAGGCCCTGCACCTTCCATCCCTCCAGGCTTCCGCGGTGGCCGGATGCATCCAGTCCGCCTTCAAATCCTTCAACGACATTAAAACAACGTCCCAGTCCCGCTTCCGCCGACGCTCTCGCCGCCAGGTCCGAGCGGTTGCCCGAGCGACAGAGAAACAAAAGGCTTTCGGAGCCGTCATGGGTGAGATTCGAATCTTTCAGTGCTTTTCGGAGTCGTCCGGGGAAATTCGCAACCGGACGTGCGTCGGGAAAATCCAGCCACTCCACCAGAACGGGGGCCTTGCCGAGGGATGAGAGATCCGCAATGCCGACAAAACTCCACTCCGCCCGCGTGCGAACATCCACCAAGGAAGCCGTTGGCTCGCTCGATATTTTGTCCCACGCCTCCCGGCAGGAAATGCCGCCGCAATAATTCGTCATGTGAGAACGCTACTCAAGACAACGTTGCGGTCGCAAAAACAAACAACAAACATTAACCTTGCCTCCCTGTGTGTCCGGTGATGTAACGCAAAACTCCCCCGCATCAACGGCGCAACACCAAAGCGTCCAAACGCCGTCACTGCAAAGCAGACCTAAAGGTTATACCCAAGTGACTTCGTCGATGCAACACATCGGCGTTATTTTCGCTTTCTATGCGCCTTTGCAGGCATCGGGGTTCGAAGGGGGAGAGAGCGAATCATGCGAATCGCCAAAACGGTGTCGGAAAATGCGGTTGTGGAGAGTCTTCGGGAGGCGTTTAGCCGCCCATCGCGCGCACGCGTTTCGACATCCGCGAAATCTTGCGGGCCGCCATGTTGCGGTGGAACACGCCGCGGGCGGCCGCACGCATCAAGTTCGACTCCGCAACCCGCAACGCCTCAAGCGCGGATTCTTTCGAACCCTCCTTGATTGCGTTCTCAACTCGAACAAGAAAACTCCGGGCGCGCCCGCGCAACCTTCTGTTGCGCTCCGTGCGCCGCTTAATCTTGCGGATCATTTTGCGTGCCGATTTCGTATTTGCCATGACGCCGTTATAGGGGGATTGTGCGCCGACGTCAACACAAAGGTGAAGCTTCAAGGATGCAGTCGGCGATTCACCTAGTATGAAAGCGGATTTACCGCTGGCATCGGGGACAGTAAAAACTCGAGCGGCCGGATTGCACAATGCGCCGAATGACCCCGTTGCAGCCGCGCCGGGGGCAGGAATCGCCGAGGCGGTCGTAAACCCGGAAGGCGTGCTGGAAGTATCCGCTTTCCCCTTCGGCATCAAGATAGTCGCGGATGCTCGAGCCGCCCGCATCAAGGGCGTCTTGCAGGGTCGCGCCGATGGCGTCCAGCAGGCGGCCGACCCGCTCCGACGGCTTGGAGCGTTTTCCGGCGACGTCGCACGACAAGCGGCGCGGCGATATTCCCGAACGAAACAAGGCCTCGCAGCAATAGATGTTGCCCAAGCCCGCAATCAAACGCTGGTCCATCAGCGCGTTCTTTATCGAACGGCGGGAGCCCCGCAGCCGCGATTGAAGAAAGTCCGCATCAATGTCGTCGCGCAGAGGGTCGCGGCCGAGTTTGGAAAGATAGGGATTTTCATCGATGCGTTCGAGCGGAAACAAATCCATGAAACCGAAACGTCGAGGGTCCGCATACACAAGACGGGCGCCGTCTTCGAAAACAAAAAAGACATGGGAATGCGGCGGTTCGATGTTTGCGCCCGGACGAAGCATCCGCATCGTTCCCGACATGCCGAGATGGGTTAGCAAAACATCGTTGCGGTCGGTGTTGAAGAGGAGGTATTTTCCCTTGCGGTCGATGCCCTTGATGCGCGCGCCGCCGAGCCGCTTCGCGAGTTCCTTCGGCAGAGGAAAACGCAGTTCCCTGCGGCGGGTCTCCATCGACTCGATCTTCCGCCCTTCGACATGGGGCAAAAGCGAGCGTCGCAGAATTTCAACTTCGGGCAATTCGGGCATAAGATACATTCATTTGTAGAAGAGTCGGTTCGAAACTGCAATGACTTCATCACAAAAGGAGCCAAAAATGGCAAACGGTTTGCGAGAAATCCCCCTCATCAGCGCGTCCAAACCCGTGGATTTGCTGGACGGCCAGCACGAACGCATCAATCGCCTCTTCGAATGCGCGCACGGGCGAATCCCCGTCGCGCTTTTGCGCTGGGGAGATAAAAGCGCCCGCGCGTGGTTCGAGAGAAGCAAAAACCCCTATCTCGGCGAACTCGACGAGGTCGCCCGAAGCGTGAACCGTCCGGGCTGCTACGCCCTCAACTTCAGCTTCGAATGGCTCTGCACCACCGGATGTTCGGAGGGTTCGCAAACGGGTGCACCGCAAATGTATCGAACTCTCGATTGGCTTTTTAATGTGGGCGGCGAGGTGGTTGTCGCGCGCCACGAGGGCGACGCCGGCGGTTATTTTAATATCGGCTGGCCCGGATATGTCGGCGTGTTGACGGGGTTGGCGCCGGGACGTTTTGCCGCCGCGATCAATCAGGCGCCGATGTCGTATGCACTGGGACGCTATTCCCTGGGCATATTGCCGGACTGGTTTGTGAACCGCAGGCGCGTCGCCCGGCGCAAGTCGCTTCCGCCGAGTCACCTTTTGCGGCACGTGCTCGAGAACTGCCGGGATTACGCCGAAGCGAAGGAAATGCTTGCGCATACGCCTTTGTGCATTCCGGCAATCTTCACCCTGTCGGGCGTTCTCGCCGGCGAAAGTTGCGTCATCGAGCGCATGGAGGAGAGTGTGGCCGTTCACGAGGGCGATGTCGCGGCTGCGAATCATTGGATTACGCCGCGGTTTCACGGGCGGGAGCGTCCGTGGCAAAGCCGGAACCGCCGGAAGCGGATGCTCGCCTTTCTTGCCTCTCCCGATTCCTTCGAGGGCGGCTGGCTTGCTACGCCGGTCCTGAACAAGCACACCTGCCTGGTTATGGAAATGAACGCCGGCGAAGGCTCTTTATTCGTGCGGGGCGTTCACGGCGGGGAAGTTTTGACGAACGACTTCCGAATTAACCATTCCGGCTCATGAGTTCCGTCGCCATCGCGCGTGCCTTGACGTAATCCGTCTTGCCGCTCGGCAGCAGGGGCGGATCTTCAATGGTGAAGATGATGCGGGGAATCCACAACCGGGCGAATCCCGCGCGTTGGAAATGCTCTCCGAGGGCGGCGGCATCGGCATCCGGCTGAAGCGTCAGCAGCACGAGGCTCTCGCCGCGGTCGGCATCAGGAACGGCGACCACGGTGTGGGGGACGTCGCGCCAGAGTTCGCCGACGACCGCCTCCACCGCGCCGAGCGAAACCATCTCGCCGCCGATTTTCGCAAATCTTCCGAAACGGTCAACGATCGTAATGAAGCCGTCATCGTCAACGGTGACAATGTCGCCGGTGTCGTGCCAGCCGTCCGGCGGAGGGTCGATGCGCTCGGGCGCGTCCTCGCGCATGTATCCCGTCATGACGTTCTCGCCGCGTACGTAAAGGCGCTTGCCCGCGCGAATCTCCGACTCGCTTTCAAGGCGAACCTCGACGCCCGGCAGGGCGCGCCCGACCGTGCCGGAACGGTTCTCCATCGGCGTGTTCACGCTGAGCACCGGAGCGGTCTCGGTTACGCCGTAGCCCTGCAGGACGCGAACGCCGAAACGCTCAAACCAAAGCATCCGGGTCTCCTCATGCAGCTTTTCCGCTCCCGCGAAAATATAACGCAGCGTGTGGAAGTCGTAAGGGTGGGCGAAGCGCGCGTATCCCCGCAGGAACGTATCCGTGCTGAAGAACATCGTCGCGCCGGTTCGATAGACGAGGTCCGGAATGCTCGAATAATGCAGTGGCGAAGGATACAGATATGCCCGCAGGCCGAAGAATATCGGAAGCATCGTTCCCACCGTCAAGCCGAACGAGTGAAACATCGGCAGGCAATTGAAAACGATATCGCGGGGGCCGAACTCGACGCCGATGCTGAATTGCCGGAAGTTCGCGATGATGTTGTTGTGGGAGAGAACGACACCCTTCGGCGCGCCCTCGGAACCGGAAGTGAAGAGGGTGACGGCTTCCTCTTCGGCGCACGCTCCAAGGGCGTTGCGCAGGAACATCCGGGGCGCAACGAGTCCGAGCAGGCCGACGAGTTTGTCTCCCGTGCGCAAATTTTCGCGCAATTCCTCGAGATAGAACACTTTGATGCTGTTCGCTTCGAGGGCTTCGACCAGGGGCTCGAGCTTGGCGAGAGTGATGAAGCGGCGGGAGGTGAGGACGGTTTTCACGCCGGCGGTGCGGCACGCCGAGGTTATCTGCGCGGGCCCCGCCGAGAAATTCATCATCGCAATGGCGCGTTTAAGCCCGAGCAGCGCAAAAAAGGTCACGGCCGCGCCGATGCTGTTGGGAAGCATCAGCCCGATGCGCTTTTGTTCGGGAGCCATCGTGCGCGCGAGCAGTCTGCCGAGCACGATGCTTTTGGTGACAAGTGAACGATAGTTGATGACGCCCTGCATGTCCTCGAGAAGAATGCGTCCCCCTCCGTGCGTCCTGCGCGCTTCGAGCAGTTCGCGCATCAGGTTCGTCGGTTCCCTGTCGGCGGCAAACATCGCTTCACACATGAAACGATAGAGATGCGTCGCCGCGTTTTGTCGATGCTCCCGCGCGCCTTCGCTCCGGGGAAGTTGCAGTTGCCGCGGCGGCAGAAGCGTCAGAGTGATTTTCGGAAACAGGCGAATCCGCGAGCCGTTGCGCAAACGCGAAAACGGCGTGTATTGGGCCCCTTTGATGCGGACGGGCAGAAGTTTCGCATCGGCCTCCCCGGCAAGCATGGCGGCGCTTCCGTCCATCTTTTCGAGGGCGCCGCCGGCGGCCGGCAACCCTTCGGGGAAAATCACGCAGCGTTCGCCGCCGCGGATTCTCTGCAGCAGGGTTTGGAAGGTCTCGGGGGCGTCGGGATCAAGCAGATGCGTGCGGGCGCCCCGAACGAACGGACGCATCCACCAGCGCCACGGAGTCGCCGTGCCGTGGACGAAAACGAGTTCCCGGGACACAAATACATGCAACAGCAATGCGTCAAGAAAGGAGACATGGTTGGAGACGATGATGACGCGCTCGCCGGCGTCGCGAAAATTCCCTGCACCGTTCACGCGGACGCGATAGAGCAATTTCCATATCCATGCTTGCAACGGCATGGTTGCGAGTCTAGCACAATAGGCCGCCATGCCAAGATTCAGTATGCCCAGGATGAGGAGGAGCTGCAGGATGGTGACGTTGAAATGGAGCAATGCGACGGCCGCAAGGGACGCGACGGTCATGCCGGCGGCGTTGAAAATGTTGTTGCTAGCGATGACGCGGGCCCGGTGATTCGGGCTGGCGCTTTGCTGGAGGAGGGCGTAAAGGGGCACGACGTAGATGCCGCCGCACACGGCCGCGCCGAGGAATCCGGCGATGACGCCGGGTGCGAAGTCCTGTTGCAGGAATTGCGCCAGATTCAGAAGGGACGCCGCTTCGGTTTTCGCCGGCGTGGAAATATAAATGAGGCACAGGAAAAACGCCATTCCGACGGCGCCGAGCGGAGAGATGTCGGCGCGCACGGCGTTATGGAGGAGCCGCTGGCACATCACCGAGCCCACGCCGATGCCGATCGAAAACAGCGTAAGGAAAAAAGTGGTGACATATTCGTCGGCATGAAAGAATTGTTTCGACAGCGCCGGCAATTGCGTCAGCGCAACAATGCCGGCAATCCAAAACCACGTAATGGCAACGATGCAGGCGAGTATGCGTTTCTGCCCGTATGTGTAGCGCAGGATGTTCACGGTCTGCCGCACGGGGTTGAGAGAGATGGTTTCATCGTTGGGTTTTGGCGGCGCCGGGGGTATTGAACGGCTGGCGATGTATCCGACCAGCGCGATCGCGCCCATCAACAGGATGATCGCGCCGATGCCGTGCTGCTGCAGCACGACCGCGCCGCCGATAATCGTTCCTATCAATATCGCGAGGAAGGTGGCGGCCTCGATGTATCCGTTCGCCGCGACGAGTTCGTTTTCCTTTAATTGTTCGGGCAGAAGCGCATACTTCACCGGGCCGAAGAAGGCCGACTGCATCCCGAAGCCGAAGATGACAGCGAGAAGGAAATATAAATTCTGGCTCCACAGCGCAAATGCGGCGAAGACGGCGAGGGCGATTTCGGCAAGTTTCGTGCTTCGTGCGATGGCGGACTTGTCGATTTTATCGGCAAGGCTTCCCGCGCTCGCCGAAAACAGCAAAAACGGCAAAATGAAAAGCGCAGCAATCCAATTGACGAGTTCGCCGGCGAGTTTGTCGTCATGGGCGGCAAGGCTGTAGACGGTGAGGATGGTGAGGGCGTTTTTAAAGAGGTTGTCGTTGGTCGCGCCGAGAAACTGCGTTACGAACAACGGTAAAAAACGCCTAGTTTGAAAGAGATGCTTCATGCGTGATTGGTAGCACATTTCACGCGTCTTGTTGTATGCTGTCGTTATGAACGAAACGATTCTCCTCGTCGGCTGTGGGAAAATGGGATTTGCAATGCTGTGCGGGTGGCAGTCTGCGAAGGCGGATTTTTCCATTCATGTGGTGGACGGCAGCGAGGAGGCGCGCGCGCGTGCGCATGCGCGCGGCGTTCCTGCATGCGCGGACTTTGCAGGACTGGATTCGAATTTCTCTCCCGACGGAATTGTGCTCGCCGTCGAGCCCGGAGCCGTCGCGCATGTACTGGGGGAATGCCTCCGCTGGAGCGACACCGGCGCCGCGGTGATTTCGGTTGCGGCGGGCGTGCGTTTGGGTGACATGTCCGCAGAATTGCCATCGACTTCGATGTCGTTGATACGCGTGATGCCGAACATTCCCGCGGTTATCGGCGCGGGGATGATGGTGTGCTGTGCCGCCGCGCGCGCTTCAAAGGCATCGTGCGCATTAACAACGCGATTGCTTGAAGGCATCGGCGAGGTCGCATGGATAGACGACGAGGAACAAATGGATGCGGTCACGGCGGTGTCGGGCTGCGGGCCCGCCTATGTGTTCGCGTTTGTTGAGGCTTTGGTGCGAGCGGGCGTGAACGCGGGACTGCCGGAGGATTTGTCGAGGCGGCTGGCGCTCGTTACGGCTGCGGGGTCCTCGCGCATGGCGTTTGAGAGCGATGAAACCGCCGAAGAGTTGCGCCGTCGCGTCGCAACTCCGGGAGGTGCGACGGCCGCCGCGATGAAAGTTCTGCTCGAAGGCGACCGCCTGGACGGATTGCTGCGCGAGAGCGTCGAAGCGGCAAGGAAGCGTTCGAAGGAGCTGGGCGGGGACTCATAAATCGGCGGGCGGCAGCATTCCCTTTCCGAGGATGTGGTCGGCGGCTTTCTCGCCGACCATGATGGAGGGCGCGTTAAGGTTGCCGTTGGGGATGGAGGGGAAGATGGAACTGTCCGCCACGCGCAGTCCTTCGACGCCGATGACCCGGCATTCATGGTCGACCACCGCCATCTCGTCATGTTCGTCGCCCATCCGGCAGGTTCCGCAGGGGTGGTAGGCGCTTTCGACATGGTCGCGGATGAACCCGTCGAGTTCGTCGTCGCTGTTTAGGTGTGCGCCCGGTGCAATTTCGTCGCCCCGATAGGGGGCAAACGCCTCTTGTACGAAAATCTCGCGGGCCAATCGAATGCAATGGCGGAACGCGTGCCAGTCCTCCGGCGTCGACATGTAATTGAAGCGTATCAGCGGCGGGTCCTGGGGATGCGCCGAACGTAAGCGCACGCTTCCGCGCGAGGGGGAGCGCATCGGTCCGACGTGCGCCTGGAAACCGTGACCTTTCGCAGGCGTTTTGCCGTCGTATCGAATGGCCGCCGGCAGAAAGTGGAACTGGATGTCGGGGTAGGAGACATGTTCGCCCGAGCGCAGGAAGGCGAGTGCGTCAAACTGGTTGCTCGCGCCGGGGCCGTTTCCGCCGAAAAGCCATTGCAGCCCGATGGAGAGTTTCGAAAGCGGGTCCAACTTGCCGTTCAACGTTATCGGCTGCAGGCATTTTTGCTGAATGTAGACTTCGAGGTGGTCTTGGAGATTTTCACCGACGCCGTTCCGAACGGCGACGGGAGCGATGTTGTGCGCATCAAGGATGCGTTCGGGTCCGATGCCCGAGAGCATGAGAAGCTTCGGCGAGTTGATCGCGGAAGCGGCAAGGATGACTTCGCGTTTTGCCGAAACGGTTTGTTCGACGCCGTTGCGCACAACCTCGACGCCGACGGCTCTGCCGCCTTTTAGAACGATGCGTTTGGCGAATGCGCGGAGGAGCGAGAGGTTGTCGCGCGGCAAGGACGGCTTGAGATAGGCGTCTGCGGCGGAAAAACGCCGGCCTTTCCAAATGGTTCTCTCTCCGAGGGTGAAGCCCTCCTGTCGTTGTCCGTTGTAATCGGGCGTGAGAGGGTATCCGGCCTGCCGTCCCGCGAGCAGGAAGGCGTCGAAGAGGGGATTTTTGTTTTCGCCCCGGGTGACCCGCAGGGGCCCGTCCGTGCCGCGCCAGCTTTGTTGTTCGCGGTCAAGGTCGTCACGCTCAACGCCTTCCATTCGCCGGAAGTAGGGAAGCACGTGCGCGTAACTCCAATTCTTCGCACCCATTTGCTGCCATCCGTCATAGTCGAGGGCGTTGCCGCGCACATACACCATCCCGTTGATGGACGACGAGCCGCCGATGACCTTGCCCCGCGGACAGGCCAGTCGACGATTGTTGAGATGCGCCTCGGGCTCGGTTCGAAATCCCCAGTCAAAGCGCGGCATGTTCATCGGGTAGGAGAGGGCGGCAGGCATTTTCACCCAGATGCTCCTGTCGGAGCCGCCGTGTTCAATGACGAGAACGGAGTGTTCTCCGCTTTCGGACAAGCGTGCTGCCATCGCCGACCCGGCGGAGCCCGAACCGATGATGATGAAGTCCGCCTCGATGGTCTCCTTATGCTTCATGCCGTGAATTATAGCATTCGAACCGGATGATTCCCAAAAATGCGGACTATAATCTTCCCGTCTCCCGGCCGGACGGCATGGAACGTCACGCGGGGGCGGACGGGGATTGCATGCCGGCTTTTGCCGGCGGATGTTCTTGCCGCGCCGGGGGATTTGTGCTATAAGCGGGTTCATTCACACACGGAGGAAGAAGTTTGAGCGCTTCGGCGGCAGCTTTAAAAGACAAGACGATACCCTCGGTGTTTCATGAGGCTTCCGGTTTTGCACCTGCGGGCGACCAGCCCGAGGCGATAGTTGCGTTGCTCGAGGGGCTGCGCCGGGGCGAGCGCGACCAGACCCTTCTCGGCGTGACCGGTTCGGGCAAGACTTACACGATGGCGAAGGTGATAGAGGCAACGGGATTGCCAAGCTTGGTGCTGGCGCCGAATAAAATCCTGGCCGCGCAGTTATACGGCGAGTTTAAAACCTTCTTTCCCGATAACGCGGTTGAGTATTTCGTTTCCTACTACGACTATTACCTGCCCGAGGCGTATGTCCCGAACCGCGACTTGTACATTGCGAAGGAGAGCTCGATAAACGAACAGATAGACCGCATGCGCCATGCCGCGACGCGTTCGCTGCTCGAGCGCAAGGACGTGATTATCGTCGCTTCGGTTTCGTGCATCTACGGCATCGGTTCGCCGGAGAGTTACTCGGCGATGACGCTGGACGTCTCCACCGGCGAGGCGTTCGATCGCAAGCGTTTGCTGGAAGGTCTGGTGGAACTGCGTTATCGGCGCAATGACATGGACTTCCAGCGCGGCGCGTTCCGCGTTCGTGGAGATGTTGTCGAGCTGTTCCCCGCGCACTACGAGGACAGGGCATGGCATATCTCGCTGTTCGGGGACGAGGTTGAGGAGATTAGCGAATTCGATCCCTTGACGGGAGAGCGCACGCAGGCGCTGGAGAAGATCCGGATTTATCCGAACTCGCACTACGTGACTCCCCGGCCGACCCTGTTGCAGGCGATTGAGGGGATAAAGGTGGAATTGCGCGAGCGGCTGGACGAACTGCACGCGGGAGGGAAACTGCTCGAGGCGCAGCGTTTGGAGGAGCGCACCCTGTCGGATTTGGAGATGATGGAGACGACGGGTTCGTGCCCGGGGATTGAAAACTACTCGCGTTATTTGACCGGGCGCGCGCCCGGCGAGCCGCCGCCGACTTTGTTCGAATATCTTCCCGAAGACGCGTTGTTGTTTGTCGACGAGAGTCATGTCGCGGTTCCGCAATTGGGGGGGATGTATCGCGGGGACTTCCGCCGCAAAAGCACGCTGGCGGAGTACGGCTTCCGGCTGCCGTCGTGCGTCGACAACCGCCCCCTCAAATTTGAAGAGTGGGACAAAATGCGTCCGGCTTCGATATATGTCAGTGCAACGCCGGGTTCGTGGGAAATGGAACGCACCGACGGCGTTGTCGTCGAGCAGGTCATTCGCCCGACGGGCCTGATAGATCCGCTGTGCGAGGTTCGTCCGGCGGAACGCCAGGTTGAGGATTTGCTCGGGGAGTTGCGGGATGTCGTTGCGCGGGGCTACCGCGCGCTGGTGACGACCCTGACGAAGCGCATGGCGGAGGAGTTGAGCGAATATCTGCACGAGCAGGGGATTCGAGTGCGTTACATGCATTCGGACATCGACACGCTCGAGCGCATAGAGATCGTCCGGGATTTGCGTTTGGGTGCGTTTGATGTTCTGGTCGGGATTAACCTGTTGCGCGAGGGCCTCGATATTCCGGAGTGCGCGCTGGTTGCGATTTTGGATGCGGACAAGGAGGGTTTCCTGCGTTCGTCGACTTCCCTGGTCCAGACGATCGGACGCGCGGCGCGCAACGTTGACGGAAAGGTTTTGTTGTATGGCGACAAGACGACGGACTCGATGCGTTACGCCCTGGAGGAGACGAAGCGGAGGCGTGAGAAGCAGGATTTGTATAATTCAGCGCACGGCATCACGCCGGAGAGCATTCGCAAGTCGATAGGCGACATTTTGGAGAGCGTGTATGAACGCGACCATGTGCGCGCGGATTTGGGTGCGCTCAGTCCGGGGGCGTCGTCCGGCGCATCGGGCGCGGATGCGGAATTCATGTCGGATTTTGATCCGAAGGCTAGAATGTCGGAATTGGAAAAGCGGATGTATGCCGCCGCGGAGAATTTGGAATTCGAAGAAGCCTGCCGTTTGCGCGATGAATTGCGCCGCCTGCAGCAATTGGAGCTGGAAGTTTCCACCGATCCTTTGTTGCGCGAGCCTTCGAGCGCATCGAGGCCAAAAACAAGAACGAAACAAAAGAGGAGGCGTCGTCGTTAAAATGGAGATTATCCTGTTAATATCGCTGGGAGCGGTCGCGGTTGCGTTGTTTGCGGGCATGTGGAACATGATGCGCGGAGGTTCCGCGTCGCGCTCGCAGACGTTAATGCGCTGGCGCGTCGGTTTGCAGTTTTTGGCAATAATTGTGCTGCTGATTTCCTTTTATGTGTTTGCGGGTTAGCCGGAATCGTTCGAATGGTCTTGTTAAACAAAATTTACACGCGCGGCGGCGACGGCGGCGAGACGGCATTGGGGGACGGCTCCCGCCGCCGCAAGGACGACATGCGCGTTTCGGCATACGGCTCGGTTGATGAAACAAACGCTTTTATCGGGGTCGCCCGCCTCTCGACCGGAGAGGTGCCCGGCTTAAAGGATTTGGACGAAATGCTGGGGTGCATTCAAAACGACTTGTTCGATTTGGGCGCGGACTTGTGCCGTCCTCCTTCGAAAGGGGAGAACGGCGAAAACACGCCTTTGCGAATAAGCGCATCGCAGGTCGGGCGCCTGGAGCAGGAAATTGACATGCTCAACGAGGGGCTGGAGCCGTTGCGTTCTTTTGTGCTGCCGGGGGGGTCGGCGGCGGGGACGCATTTGCATGCCGCCCGCACGGTCTCGCGCCGCGCCGAACGTGAAATGGTTGCCCTCTCGCGCAAAGAAGATGTCGGTGCGCCGGCACTGCATTACATCAACCGCCTTTCGGACTTCCTGTTTGTTGCCGCGCGCTTTGCCAACGGTGTTTGCGGCAGGGGCGACGTGTTGTGGCGGCCGGGCAAGAACCGCTGATTGAAACCTCCGCAAGACGAAGAGGCTGCGCCCGGGAAAAGATGCATGCTCTCTTTGCCGGAGCATTGCCCGTCGTCATTCCTTTTTGAAAAGCCTTTTAATGCTTTCCGACGCGCCTGTTATCAAAATTACAATTATCGCTATGGGAATCGCAATTATTGACATTGCCAGCCATGGAACAAAAAACGAAAAAACAATTACCAGCCAAAACCACCAATCCTCCATGTTCAGGTATCTTAGATTGACGGAATCTCCCCAGACCCCGTAGGCAATTACGGTCAGAAGTATTATTTGAATGAATCCGAAGAGAGTGCTGAATGCCGTATAAGCCATAATATAGGCCACAAGGCATCCCCAGCCCTTCCTGCCGGTATTGTTGTCTCCATGCATCATTGCTGCCGCGACTCCACTCTATCCCTTCCGTAACATTGTCCCCGCACTTGTGCTTTCTCGGTCTGTTTCACTTTTCCTCCATTATACGCCTATTTCGCTTCTATGGGGAATTATGTGATGAGGGCCGGATAAATCCAAGGCGCGCATTGGTTTTTCGACCGGGATTGCGTGCGCGGAGAGGATTTTTGCTTGACAGTTCGGGTTCTGCCTTTTGTAATAGTGCCCCATGAGCGAAGACGAACAAAAACAAGAGGGCGCTGACGCATCCGCACAGGATGCGTCCGGTGCACCCGTGCAGGATGCGCCGGCACAGGAAGGTGGCGGCCAGGAGCAAAAGGGTGATGGCCAGGAGGAGCAGAAGGGCGACGGCAAGGCCGACGACCAGCCGCAAGAAAAGCAGTTGCAAGTCAACTATTCGGTTTCCGGGGGGTTGCGAAACCGCTTGGAGCAGTTGGGCGCCTCGATCGTTTTTACCTCTTACCAGTCCGGGCTGCTTTACCTGATCGGCAGACGTCCGGAGGGAGGCATCAGCATTCACCACACGCGCGTGCCCAAGCCGATGGGCATTTGTCCCGACGAGAACATCGGCGGTTTCATGGTCGCGGGCGATTACCAGATTTCCCGCTTTGTGAATGTTTTGAACGAAAACGAGTTTGCGAACAAGGCGTTTGATGCGTGTTATGTTCCGAGACGGGTGTATCTGACGGGACGTTTGGACGCGCACGACATTGGAATTGAGTCGAGCGGTTCGCCGTTGTTCGTGAACACGCGGTATAATTGCCTGGCACGCGTGTCGGAGCGAGAGAGTTTCGAGCCGGTTTGGAAGCCCTCGTTCGTTACCGACTGGATAGACGAAGATCGCTGCCATCTTAATGGTTTGGCGATGGAGAACGGGGAGGCCCGTTACGTGACAGTGGTGTCGCGCTCGAACACGATCGACGGCTGGAGGGATCGTCGCGTGGACGGCGGAGCGGTGCTGGACGTCAAGAGCGGCGAAATTATTTGCGGCGGGCTGTCGATGCCGCACTCGCCGAGGTTGTATGAGGGACGCCTGTGGGTGTTGAATTCGGGCACGGGTGATCTGGGTTTCGTTCATTTGGAAGGAAAACGCAAGGGGGAGTTTGAGAGTTTTGTGTTTTGTCCGGGATTTGTTCGCGGCTTGGCATTTCGCAACGGTTATGCGTTTGTGGGATTGTCGAAGCCTCGCTACCAGCGCTTTGAGGGGTTGGCGCTGGATGACCGCTTGAAAGAGGCGGATTCGGAGCCTTGGTGCGGCGTCCAGATTATTGACCTGTCGACGCGCACTTGCGTGGACTGGCTTCGGATAGACGGACAGATTGCCGAACTCTATGATGTCGACGTGCTCGCCGGACCTGCCTGCCCGATGGCCGTGAGTGCGGATTCGAGCGAGGCGGCCCAGTTGACGAAGTTCGAGAAACCCTCTTGACAATTGTCGAAGCGCGGTCTAGTGTGCGAGCGAGTTTGCAGGGGGTTCAACCCATGACGAGTGGTGTTTGATGAAGATTCTTGTGCCGGTCAAGCGAGTCATTGACTACAACGTGAAGATACGCGTTCGCGCGGACGGTAGCGGCGTCGAAACGGCGAACGTCAAGATGTCGATGAATCCTTTTGACGAGATTGCGGTTGAGGAGGCGTTGCGTTTGCGCGAGGCCGGAACGGCGGAAGAGGTCGTTGCGGTTTCGATAGGAGCGGAGTCTTGCCGCGAGACGGTTCGCGCCGCGCTGGCGATGGGAGCGGACAGGGGGATTTTGGTGCAGGCGGAGGGCACGCTCGAGCCGCTGGCGGTTGCAAAATTATTGCAGAAAATCGTCGAGGCGGAACAGCCGGGCCTGGTGATATTGGGCAAGCAGGCGATTGACGACGATTGTTCCCAGACCGGGCAAATGCTCGCGGCGTTGCTGGGCTGGTCGCAGGGGACATTCGCATCAAAACTGGAGTTCGCCGATGGCGGTCTGCGGTTGACCCGCGAGATTGACGGCGGCTTGCAGACCTTGTTCCTGACGCTTCCTTCGGTTATCACGACGGATTTGCGCTTGAACCAGCCGCGTTATGCGTCCCTGCCGAACATTATGAAAGCGAAAAAGAAACCGGTCGAGGAAAAGACTCCGGCGGATTTGGGTGTCGATGTTACCCCGCGGCTCAAGGTGCGCGAGGTGCGCGAGCCTCCGCCAAGGCAGGCGGGGATATTGGTCTCGAGTGCGGCGGAATTGGTTGACAAGTTAAAGAACGAGGCGAAGGTGATCTGATGGCGACTTTGCTGATAGCCGAGCATGACAACGAGTCATTAAACGAAGTTACCGCGAAATGCCTGAGCGCGGCGTGCGCCTTGGAAGACGGCGGCAAGGTCGATGTCCTTGTTGCCGGCGAAAATTGCGATGCGGTCGCGAAGGCCGCCGCCGCCCTTGACGGCGTCGGAAAGGTCCGCGTTGCCGATGATGCGTTGTATTCAAAGCGCTTGGGCGAACCGATGTGCGAATTGGTCTTGTCGATGGCGTCGGAGTATGACGCAATAGTTTCGGCGGCGACGACGGACGGCAAAAACTACATGCCCCGGATAGCCGCACGCCTGGATGTTGCGATGATCTCGGAAATAACCGCGGTGGTGGAGAAGAATGTATTTGAGCGTCCGATATATGCGGGCAACGCGATCGAGGTTGTCGAGTCGGGCGATTCAAAACTGGTGCTGACCGTGCGCGCAACGGCGTTTCCCGCGCGCGAGGGCGGAGGCGGCGCCGGCATTGAGCCTGTTTCGAGCGCGGCGGATCCGAATTTGTCGCGCTACGAGAGCGAGAATCTGACCCGCTCCGAGCGCCCCGAACTGACTTCGGCGAAGATAGTGATTTCGGGCGGACGCGGCATGGGTTCGGCGGAGAATTTCGTCATGTTGGAAAAACTCGCCGACAAGTTGGGTGCGGCGGTTGGAGCGTCCCGCGCCGCGGTGGATGCGGGTTTTGTTCCCAACGACTACCAGGTCGGACAGACGGGGAAGGTCGTTGCGCCGGATTTATATGTTGCGATCGGCATCAGCGGGGCGATTCAGCATCTTGCGGGAATGAAGGAATCAAAGGTGATCGTCGCGATTAATCGTGACGAAGAGGCACCGATATTCCAGGTGTCGGATTACGGATTGGTTGCGGATTTGTTTGAGGCGGTTCCCGAACTTGAGGCCGCCCTTGTTGAGGCGGGCCACTAGATTTTCTTTGGTGGCGCGTTATGGGCGCGGATATGAATCTTCCGATTGTCGGAATCCCTTGTGATATAAAAGAGATTGACCGCTTGTCTTACCAAGTGGTCGGCGAGAAGTATATTGTCGCTTTATCAAAGTGCGCCGAAGTCTTCCCTGTGCCGTTGCCTGTCAGCAGGGAAGATTTTGACATTGATAAGGTGTTTTCCGTTTGTGACGGAATTTTTCTGACCGGGTCCCTTTCGAACGTGCATCCGGACAATTACGGCGGCGGCGCTCCCCGTGAGAGCGTGCTGCTTGATGAAACCCGCGACTCTTGCACGCTTCCGTTGATAAGGGCTTGCGTTAAGGAGGGAGTGCCGTTGTTTTGCGTCTGCCGGGGGTTTCAGGAGTTCAATGTTGCCTTCGGCGGCACATTGCACCAGCACCTTCACGAGTCTCCCCCGCTGGACGGCTACGAACCCCGCTTCGATCACCGTGCCGGCAAACAGGATTCCCAGGATGTTCAGTACGGCCCTGCACACGAGGTGGTTTTGACCGCAGAAGGCTTCCTTGCATCCTTATTAAAGGGGGAGGCGCGGGAAGGACGCATTATGGTCAATTCCCTGCACAGCCAGGGCGTGGACAAGCCTGCGCCGTGCATGCGTATTGAAGCGCGTGCGGAAGACGGAACGGTTGAGGCTCTCCGCATCGCCGATGCTCCCGCTTTTGCGCTTGGAGTTCAATGGCATCCGGAGTGGCGTTGCTGGGAGAATTCAGCCTCAAAGCGTCTATATGGCGCGTTTGGCGAAGCGGTTCGCGAGGCCAAGATGACGAGCATGCAGGCTCCGGGAGGGATGACATGACCCCGGTACCTCCGCCTTCGGGTGCAAAGTCGCTGCGCAACTGGCTTCGTGCGAACAAAATCTCCGAGGTTGAGTGCATCGTTTGTGACATGTCCGGCATTGCCCGCGGCAAGATTTTACCGACCGAAAAATTTTTACAGAGTTTCCAGGAAGATACGTTGCGGCTGCCGGAATCCCTGTTTGGCCAGACGGTGACGGGGGTTTTCATAAAGAGTCGCGTGCTGGATGCGGTTGAGCCGGATGTGATTTTGCGCCCGGATATTTCCTCAATGCGCGTGGTTCCTTGGTATGTTGAGCCGACGGCGCAGGTGATATGCGATGCGTTTTACAGGGACGGCCGCCCGGTGTCGATATCGCCGCGGCAGTTGCTGCGGAACGTCCTTGAACTTTACAGCAAGCGGGGGTGGCGCCCGGTTGTTGCGCCGGAGTTGGAGTTTTTCCTGGCGGCGAAGAACATAGACCCGGACTATCCGCTTGAGCCGCCAACGGGCGCATCCGGGCGCCCGGAAGTCGGACGCCAATCCTACGGGATCGACGCGGTGAACGAGTTCGATCCTTTGTTTGAGATGCTGTATGACTACTGCGAGATTCAGCGCATCGATATTGACACGCTGATTCACGAGGCGGGCGCGGCGCAGATGGAAATTAACTTCCAGCACGGCGACCCGCTGGAAGTCGCCGACCAGACGTTTTTGTTCAAGCGCAGCGTTCGGCAGGTTGCCATTCGCCATGACATCTACGCGACCTTTATGGCAAAGCCCTACGAGAGCGAGCCGGGAAGTGCGATGCACATTCATCAAAGCGTGACGCAGACGCGCACCAATCGCAATCTATTTGCGACGAAGAACGATGAAGACAGCGCGCTGTTCCTTTCGCACATCGCCGGGTTGCAGAAGTATTTGCCCGCGGCAATGCCTTTGATAGCGCCGAATGTAAATTCCTATCGTCGTTTGGTGAAATGGCTTGCGGCGCCCATCAACACGCATTGGGGACATGAGAACCGGACGGTCGGTCTGCGTGTTCCGGAGTCAACGGCGAATTCGCGTCGCGTGGAGAACCGTGTTCCCGGCGCGGATTCCAATCCCTATCTGGCGATAGCCGCATCGCTGGCATGCGGTTATTTGGGAATGACCGGGAAGTTGAAACCGACGCCAAGCGTTCAAGGCAATGCATACGAGAAGTCGGGCGGATTGCTGCCGCGGCACTTGCTGGATGCGTTGGACAAGCTCGAAGCGAGTAAAGAATTGCGCGAGATTTTCGGCAATGAAATCGTCTCGGTTTATCTGGAGATCAAGCGTGCCGAGCATGACGCTTACCAACAGGTGATTAGCGCGTGGGAGCGGGAGCACCTGCTTCTTAATGTTTAGAGTCTTTTGCAGCCTTTGCGGCATGGCGGAATTTTAGGGGAGGGCGCGTTGATTTATCTCATTGTTCTGTTGCCAACGAACCGAACAGGGAGATAAACTGGTTACCCATGTCGAGGATAGAGTCACTTCATGATGCCAAGCGTGCGCGACATGCCCCGCGCGAACAGAAAGGCCACCGCGTCACCTTTGAGCGTGTCGAACTCGACGCATTGCTGTATCTATACGGACGAATGGTGAAAGCCGGAGAGTGGCGCGACTACGCACTCGACTATCTGAATGACACGGCCCTGTTTTCGGTATTCCGCCGCTCGCAGGAACGCCCCGTTTACCAAATAGAGAAGTTTCCCAAACAAGCGCAACGGCAGGGCGCCTACGCCGTCTACGACGCCGGCGGTCAAATGCTGCGCCGAAGTTCTTCCCTGAGACTGCTACTTACCTTCCTTGAGCAACGCGTTGAGCGAAACTCCTCGCGGCATAGTTAGCGAACTTCTATTCGCGCCTCCCGAAGAGGTGCAACAGGAACAAGAACAGGTTGATGAAATCAAGGTACAGCATGAGGGCGCCCATGACCGATTTTCGCCCGGCAACATCCGGGTGGTCGTCGGCGAGATACATCTCCTTGATCTTCTGTGTGTCGTAGGCAGTGAGGCCGGCAAAGACGAGAACGCCGCACACCGAGATGACAAACTGCAACGCGGAGCTTTGCAGAAACAAGTTCACGAGCATGGCGATAAGGATTCCAATAAGTCCCATGAACAGGAACGACCCGAATGCGGAGAGGTTCCGTTTGGTCGTGTATCCGTAGAGGCTTAACCCGCCAAACGCGGCCGCGGTGATGAAGAACACCCTGGCAATGGATTCGCCGCTGTACAGCACAAAGATGGTTGCAAGCGATACGCCGAACATAGCGGCGTAGACGAAGAAGAGCAGGCGCGCCGTGCTTGGAGCAAGGCGATTAATCCCAAACGAGAGAACCATCACCATCGCTAACGGTGCGAGCATCAACACCCAGTGCATTGGAGACTGGAACAGCATCTGCCCGATATCCGTAGGAACGGCTCGGCCTCCGACGGTGGTAAAACTGAGGTTGAAGGTGAGCCAGGATGCGATGGCGGTCAGGGCCACGCCGAGCGCCATGTTGTTGTAGACGCCGAGCATGTAGTTTCGCAACCCTTGGTCTATATCCTGCGCGGACAGGGTGCTTGTATGGAGGTTTGATTTGAAGGGGTTGGTTTCCATTGGTTTAGGTCTCCCTGTTGATGTGTTTGGATATAATCTATGGGTTTTTGCGAGAAATGCAAGTGTTGTTTTAACGGCGGATTTTGCTAGATATGTCCTTGTTCGGGGTCAAATTCGGGGCAGAATGCCCTGGCACGGGAGCAGGTTTGCGAGGAATTGACAGCGAATCCGTCCCGGTCTTGGAGTGGTGGGCGCGGCTGGGATTGAACCAGCGACCCCTGCCGTGTGAAGGCAGTGCTCTCCCGCTGAGCTACGCGCCCCTGGAACATATCTAATCCAAACCGGTCGTCAAAAGCAATCCTTCCGGCGGCGAATATCAGCAAAAACTTCCTCACTGCCGGCGCGCAAAAACGGATTTGTCCGTTTTTCCATATCGAGAGAACTCGGAACCGTCGGGATGTTTTTTGAGCGCAGCATTCGAACTTCTTCCATGCGTGCGTGCAGGTCGGTGTTGTTCGGCTCAACCGACAAGGCAAAGGCACCGTTTGCCTCGGTGTATTCGTGCGCACAGTAAAGGAGCGTACTCTCCGGCAGGCGCATCAACTTATTGAGCGAGTTCCACATCTGTTTAGCGGTGCCTTCGAACAATCGTCCGCACCCCATCGAGAACAATGTGTCGCCAACAAACGCAACATTATCCTTTTCAAAATGATAGGCGATGTGCCCTTTCGTGTGCCCGGGGACCTCGATAACGCATGCAACGCTTTCGCCCACCCGGACGACATCGCCTTCGACGGCTTCCACGTCAATTCCGGGAATGCGCGATGCTTCGCCTTTGGGGCCGGTGATGCGGCAGCCTGTCTTTTCCTTCAGGCGAAGGTTGCCGCCGGTATGGTCGCCGTGATGGTGCGTGTTGAAGATATCGGTGAGATTCCATCCGCGCTGCTCGAGAGCATCAAGGATGACATCGGCGTCAGGCGTGTCAATCGCGGACGTTGAGCCGCTCGCGGAATCGTGCAACAAGTAGGCGTAGTTGCTGTCCAGGCAGGGGATTTGTGCAATTTCCATAGAGTTCAGCATAGCAGATGCGGTAGACTTACGCCATGAGTCTTGATGTGGTTGACTTGCGAGATTTTTACACCAATCCGCTCGGGAAGGTGACGCGGGAGGTTTTGCGCGGGCGCATTCGAGAGGCATGGCCGAATGTCGCAGGCATGAATATCGCGGGCATCGGGTATGCGCTGCCCTATCTCGATATGTTCGATGAAGCACGGCGGGTGGTTGCGCTCATGCCCGATTCGCTCGGTGTAATTGCATCTGCAAATGCGCGTGGGAACAATCGAAGTGCTCTTGTCCTGGAGGATGCCTTGCCGCTGGCGGATTCAAGCGTGGATAGAGTCCTACTTGTTCACTGCATGGAATTCAGTGAAACTCTGCGGCCGTTATTGCGGCAAATCTGGCGTGCCCTTGCTCCGCAAGGCCGATTGCTCCTCGTGTTGCCCAACCGGCTCGGTATGTGGGCTCGTGTAGAGAGCACTCCTTTTGGGCACGGACGCCCGTGGACTCGAACGCAATTGCTGCAATTCTTGCGCGAAGCCATGTATGCGCCGGAATATAGTCGGACATGTTTGTCTGTGCCTCCGTGGTCGCCCTGCATGCGTTGGGCAAACGGGTGGGAGCGCATCGGCGGCAAACTCTATCCCGGACTTGCAGGCCTTCTCATCGC
>JAPOUT010000017.1 GCA_026708545.1 Hyphomicrobiales bacterium | reverse complement strand
TACGGAGGCGGACAGGAGCTTTGGAACCAACTCTCCGAACAATACAACATCAAACTCCATCTGTGCGCCAACACCGGAACGAAGTTGACGATCAGGTAAATTCGGCGACTACAGACGATTTGCCCGGGTCAGTTCAGGGATTAAGTCCCAATAGGGTTTTGGGGAGCCGATTCGCCCTCTTCCAAAAAAAAGGAAATTGCGTTACGATTCTCGGTTTCGCAACCCAACAAAGAGGCATCCTGATGAAACGTAGAAATTTCCTCACCGCAACGGCGACTGCCGCGGCAACCGCCGCAGCCGCATCCGCTTTCCCGGCACCGGCTTTGGCGCAGGGCACGAAGCAACTCAAGATGGTCACGACCTGGCCGAAAAACTTTCCGGGGCTGGGAACCTCCCCGGAGCGCATCGCCGTGAAAATCCGCGAGGCAACCGAGGGCGCCATCGACATTAAGGTCTACGCCGCCGGTGAACTCGTTCCGCCTTTCGACTCTTTCGATGCTGTTTCGACCGGAGCCGCCGATATTTACAACGGCGCCGAATATTACTGGCAGGGAAAATCCAAGGCCTTTGCTTTCTTCACCGCCGTTCCCTTCGGCATGACGGCGAACGAACTCAACGCCTGGATCTACCACGGAGGCGGACAGGCCCTGTGGGACGAGCTCTCCGCGCGCTTCAATCTCAAACCGTTCATGTCCTCGAATACCGGAACGCAGTGGGGCGGGTGGTTCAACAAGGAAGTCAACACCCTCGAAGACCTCAAGGGTCTCACCATTCGCATGCCCGGACTCGGCGGCGACGCCCTTGCCAAACTCGGTGCGACCGTCCTTACGCTTCCGGGAGGCGAAATCTTCCCGTCGCTGGAAAGCGGACGCATTGATGCGACCGAATGGGTCGGCCCGTGGAACGATCTCGCTTTCGGGTTCTACCAGGTCACGAAATACTACTACTGGCCCGGATTCCACGAACCCGGCGCAGGCCTGGCGACCGTCTTCAATCTGGATGTGTGGAACGATCTTACGCCTTCGCAGCAGCGCATCATTGAGGCCGTCCTCGGGTGGGAGAACGATTACACCTACACCGAGTACCTCTACCACAACTCTCTCGCGCTCAACACGTTGACGTCCGAGCACGGGGTCGTGTTGCGTGATTTCCCGGATGAAGTCTTTGATGGCTTCCGCCGCGCCTCTATCGAGACCGTGGAAGAGGCCGTCGAAGAAGACCCCTTCAACAAGCGAGTCTACGAGAGTTTCCTCGAGACGCAGCGCTACACCGCAGAGGGACTCAGATACGCCGACGCCGCCTATCTCCAAAGACGATAGGCCCTGAGCTGTCCGGTGTCCCCGGAAACAACCGAACAAGCGAGCGACTCCGTATTATTGCGGGTCGCTCGCGTTTTCGCGGCGTTGAACGAGCATGTCGGGCGCGCCGTCGCGTGGTTTTCGCTGTTCATGGTGCTCGTGCAGTTCTTCGTCGTGGTGATGCGTTACGCGTTCGGGTGGGGTGACATCCGGCTCCAGGAATCCATCATTTACATGCATGCCGCGCTGTTCCTGCTCATCGCCGGATACACGCTCGCGCATGAAGGCCATGTGCGCGTGGATGTTCTTCACGAGCGTTTTTCCGGGCGGACCCGCGCCGTCATCGAAATTTTAGGCGCCGCGTTCTTTCTCCTGCCTTTGTGCGCATACATCTTCTGGAGTTCGATGCCCTATGTGCTTCAGTCGTGGGCGATATTGGAGACTTCGCGTGAAGGGGCCGGAATCCCCGCGGTGTTTTTGCTGAAGACGCTCATTCCCGCCTTTGCCCTGCTGTTGGCACTGCAGGGAATCGCAAGCTTCTTGCGCGCCGTCTCCCAGTTGCAAGCAAAATGATATCGCCCGAAGCACTCGCGCTGCTCATGTTCGCAGCGACGTGCGTTGCGCTGCTTGCGGGCTATCCCGTCGCCTTCACGCTCGCGGGAAGCGCATTGGCGTTCGCGTATATCGGATGGATGTTCGGCGTGTTCGACCTGGTTTTTTTGCTGGCGTTCCCGCAACGAATGTTCGGCATCATGACCAACGAGGTCCTTATCGCCGTGCCCATGTTCGTGTTCATGGGATGCATGCTGGAGCGTTCCAATGTTGCCGAGGAGTTGCTCGGGGCGGCCGAACGGCTTTTCGGGGGCTTGCGCGGCGGGCTGGGCGTGGCGGTCTCGTTCGTCGGCGCGCTGCTCGCCGCATCGACGGGAATCGTCGGCGCCACCGTCGTGACCATGGGATTGCTGTCCCTGCCGACGATGCTCAAGCGCGGATACAGCCCCTCCCTGGCGACGGGTTCCATTTGCGCGGCGGGAACGCTGGGGCAAATCATTCCGCCGTCCATAGTGTTGATCTTGCTGGGCGAGGTCATTTCGAACGCATATCAAAAGGCGCAATTGGAGCAGGGAATCTTTTCGCCCGATGTCGTTTCGGTGGGTGATCTTTTCGCCGGCGCCTTGTTCCCGGGGTTCATGCTGGTGGGAATGTATATCGCGTACCAGCTGGCGTATGGATATTTGCGGCCGAAGTCTTCGCCGGCACTTTCGTTCGAAGAGCGCCACCAAAACGAAGAACCCATATTGCTGCATGTCGCCCGTGCGCTCGTGCCGCCGTTGCTGCTCATTGTCGCCGTGCTGGGCTCGGTGCTTGTGGGCGTTGCGACGCCGACGGAATCGGCTTCGGCGGGGGCCTTCGGCGCGATATTGCTGGCGGGCCGGCGGCTGCCGGAAGCGCGCCGTGCCTGCACTGTTGCCTTGATAGCGCTGGCTCCGCTGTTCTTCCTTGCAACCGGGTTCGACATGCGAATCGCCCGTGACGTCATTCCGACCGCCGACTGGATTGCGATAATCCTGGCGGTGCTGCTATGCATTCCGATATGCTGGGGTGCGGGCGTCGGATTGTTCCATCTGTATCGAAAGGGGACGCTGGTGCCCGTGTGCCAGAGCTCCGGCAAGATAGCCTCGATGGTGTTCATCATTTTGATCGGCGCATCAATGTTCTCGCTGGTGTTTCGGGGATACGGCGGCGACGACATGATTCATGAATTTCTCTCGGGCCTGCCGGGCGGCGTCGTCGGCGGATTGATTCTGGTGATGGCGGTGATGTTTGTGCTGGGATTCTTTTTGGACTTCATCGAGATCACCTTCGTGGTTGTTCCCCTGGTTGCGCCGACTTTCCTGGCGATGGGGGTCGATCCGGTTTGGCTGGGGGTGATGATGGCAATCAACCTGCAGACTTCGTTTTTGACCCCGCCTTTCGGTTTCGCGTTGTTTTATCTGCGCGGCGTTGCGCCGTCGTCGGTTCGAACGATGGAGATTTACCGGGGCGTGGTTCCGTTTGTTGTGTTGCAGTTGCTGGGATTGCTGCTGCTGTCGTATTTTCCCGCATTGGCGACCTGGCTGCCGGAAGTCATTTTCGGGTGATGCCGCGCTTCGCGCTTTTGGATTAGGGCGAAGGAATCTCCCCCGGTCTCCGCTTTGGTGAATTTTCGGGACTTATTCCCCAAGGGACCCGGACAAATCGGCGATAATCGTCGAATTTGACCGATTCGCTCTAATTCGACACCCCATGAGATGCCATCCCTGTAAAACTTGAGGGGTGTTTCTTCGTCAATTTCACCATCAGTATATTCCTCTGGTTATGATCGCAGACGAGTATGAGATTGCACGGGGAACTTGTGCGAAACGGGTAAGCGAGGACTTGTAAATTGCTTGTTGGCGAGGTATAAGAAGGTTATACATACAGCCAACCGATGGATGCGGAAATGACGGAACGAAAATTAAAACCCGAAACCGAAAAAATTCTTCAATTGATGTTTGATAAACCTAAAGAAATCATAGATTTTAAAGAAATAGCGAAATTAACGAGAATGCAACAACAAGAGGCAATGTATTACGTGGACGAATTAAACAAAAATGAATTTATCTACGGATACTCTAGTATGACTGAAAAGCAAAATTTCAGATTGAGTCCTAAAGGTCGTGCTTACGTGATGGATAACCTAAGGAGTTGATAGACTCAATACTAGTGGAGTGTGAAATACAGGAGATTAAAACATGGACACGATAACAATAAAAGTCATTGTATGTATGAGTCTCGGATATGCAGCCGCCGAGATGATTTTTTATTTTGTTTAGCAATACATTAAGTATTATTCTGCTGGTTTGTCATCTTTAATGGCTTCGTAACCCCCCATAAATCACCCCGAATTAGTTAAATTCCTGCGACTGTGGACGAATCAACTTCGGGTCCCTTGGGGGATAAGTTCCGAATTTTCCAGCCGCCGCCGCAGCAACTCTTCCAGCCGCAATCTCGCCCGCGGCA
>JAPOUT010000114.1 GCA_026708545.1 Hyphomicrobiales bacterium | reverse complement strand
CAGCGGACAAGCGGTGTCGGTGGAATTGCAACTCTCGCCGCTCAGGCCGGGGGAGGTTTACCAAATTCCCTTGAAGATAACGGGTGACGCAGATGCCTACGAGCTGACCGTGGCGGCAACCAACGGCGGCGCGCCTGTTCCGGTTGAGGGTTCGACGCATACGCTCACTTTCGATGCGAACACCTCGACGGACTCTTTCACTTTCACCCTCACACCGCCTTACAATGATGACGACCTTGTCTTTGACGTTGTCAATGTCGAAATCGATAGGGACGGCCTGTTGCCGGGCTTTATACCAGGTAAATCCTCTTGGCGTGTTGAGATTCCCGACGACCAGCTGCGCAAGGTCAGTTGGAACACCCGTCGTATAGTTGGTTACGAGACGGCGTCGGGCAGCAAGCTCACTGCGAGGCTTTTCATCCACCCGCCTTTGCCGCCGAATGAAGGCATAGGTTTCGCGCTGCACTCCTCCAGGGGGATGTGGAAGCAAACCTCATGCGCGTCATCTTGCACGAATCGCGAGATTAGGCTGGATGAAACGAACACCGGAAATGATGCCTTCTCTTCTCGCGGTTGGTTTACCACGTCTAATGCAGAGAGCCAGTTTTGGATGCATTGGACCATAAGTCAAGACGGAGATCCGTGGTCGGAAACGACTATTTTAACCATTAACGAAGGAGCGCTGCCTTCCAATTTTGCCGCCGGAGAGATCCCTGCTCTCGAGATTTTCATTCACGACGACGATCGATAACGCCGGTGGCGAATCGCATAAGGCGGCGGGGGTTGTTATGGATTTAAGCGCGGTCTTCGAGGCTCTCAAACGCTTCCCCGGCATTTCGGCTTTGCTTCTTCCGTCCCATGTCCAATATGGACTCTTCCGTCAAATGGATTAGGATTGCAGTGTTATGTTTTCGAAGCTTTTGATAGCGAATCGCGGCGAGATAGCGTGCCGGATTATTTCAACGGCGCGCCGCATGGGTATTGCAACGGTTGCGGTTTATTCCGATGCCGATGAGCGCACCCCGCATGTCCGCCTTGCGGATGAATCCGTTGCCATCGGTCCTGCCCCGGCGAGCGAATCCTATCTGGTCACGGAGAAGATTTTGGATGCAGCCCGCAAAACTGGAGCGGATGCGCTCCATCCGGGCTACGGCTTTTTATCCGAGAACACCAATTTCGCACGCGCGGTGGAGCAAGCTGGTATCGCTTTCGTAGGGCCTTCTCCCGAGGCGATAGCGGCGATGGGAGACAAGATCGAGTCCCGTGAATATGCCCGGCGTGCGGACGTGAACATCATTCCGGGCGTTGCGGTTGCAACGGTTGCAGATGCGGTCGCGGCGGCGCGCGAGATTGGTTATCCGGTGATGATTAAGGCGGCCGCCGGCGGCGGCGGAAAGGGAATGCGTGTGGTGCAAGAAGAAAGCGCGCTTGAACAAAATTTCGAAGCTTGCGTTCGCGAGGCGGAATCAAGTTTTGGGGACGGGCGTGTTTTGCTCGAGCGTTACATCACGGCTCCGCGGCATATAGAAATTCAATTACTTGCCGACAAACACGATAATATCCTCCACCTCGGCGAGCGGGAGTGTTCGATACAGCGGCGCAACCAGAAGATTGTTGAGGAGGCTCCTTCCCCTTTCGTCACGGATGAGATGCGCACGCAGATGGCCGAACAGGCTGTTGCGCTGGCGCGCGCGGTCGGTTATCACTCGGCCGGCACGGTTGAATTCGTTGCCGACGACAAGCGCAACTTTCATTTTTTGGAGATGAATACGCGCTTGCAGGTCGAGCATCCGGTAAGCGAGTTGATTACAGGGTTGGATTTGGTGGAATGGATGTTGCGCGTTGCGGCGGGCGAAAAGATTCCGTTTGCGCAGGAAGAAATCCGCTTTAACGGCTGGGCGGTGGAGTCGCGCATTTATGCGGAAGACCCTCATCGCGACTTTATGCCTTCGCCCGGACGCCTGAGTCGCTACCGTCCGCCGGGCCAAGAGAATTTGGGCATCAAGAATGCCCGCATTCGCAACGACACGGGCGTCGAGGAGGGCGGACGCATCTCGCCGCATTATGATCCGATGATTGCGAAACTTTGCACATGGGCGCCGACGCGCGACGGGGCGATTGCGTGCATGTCCGAGGCGCTCGACCGATTCGAGATTGATGGCATCGCACATAACATTCCGCTACTGGGAGCGTTGATGGAGCACGGGCGTTTTCGCGACGGAAATCTGACGACGCATTTTCTTGGGGAAGAATACCCCGATGGTTTCGGGGGCGTTGTGCCGGATGCCGTCCGCGCTCTACGCCTCGTCGTGATTGCCTTGTATATGGAGCATGTGGATTGCAACCGTGACAACAGGGATACGGAACTTTTGCGCCATGTGGAAACGGAAACATCAAGCGGTTTGGGAAAGTGTTGCGGCAATGTTGTTTCTTTTGCGGGCGAGGAGATAGAAGTGGAGAGCGGCTGGCATCCGGGTTTGGTGACCTTTGAAGGAAGGTTGAACGGTGCGCCGATGGCGGTGGGGGTCATGCGTGAGAAGGAGGGGTATGCGTTGTCGTACCGGGGCACGCGCATGCGAGTGTTGTTGCGTTCGGCGCGGGCGGCGGAGTTGCTTGCTTCGATCCCGAACGCTTTGAGTGGTTCCGAAGGGGAGGGCTCGCGGCATTTGCTTTGTCCGATGCCGGGCGTTGTGGTTTCGGTAGGCGTTTCGGAAGGAGACGAGGTTCGTGCAGGCGATGTGCTGGCGGTGGTCGAGGCGATGAAGATGCAGAATGTTCTCCAAGCCGAGAATCCGGGCAAGGTTTCCCGTGTGTTGTGTTCGACGGGACAGCAACTGGCGGTCGGGGATGTGATGATTGAGTTCGAGTAAGCCGAACTTACGAGGCGGGCGGAGGGAAGATTTCTTCGAAACTTTTGTAGAGTGCGTCGTCAATGTCTTTGGTTGTGACGTTGATGCCGAGATCTTCGCAACTTGTGACTCCGTGGTTTCGGACTCCGCACGGAACGATGCCCGAGAAATGCTCGAGTTGCGGATTGATGTTGATGGAGATTCCGTGAAAGGTTACCCAGTGCCGGATTCGGATTCCGATAGCCGCGATTTTATCTTCCCGCATTCCTTCACGTTCGACCCATATGCCGATGCGGTCGGTCCTGCGCTCGCCGCTGATATTGAAGTGTTTGAGGGTGTTGATAATCCATTGTTCGAGGTTGCGGACGAAAAGCCGGACGTCGCGTTTTCGTTTATTGAGGTTGAGTATGGTGTATGCAATTCGCTGTCCAGGTCCGTGGTATGTGTATTGCCCACCTCGTCCGGTCTTATAGACAGGAAAGCGTGCAGGCGTAAGCAAATCGTTTTCGACGGCGGATGTTCCAGCAGTGTAGAGCGGGGGATGATCGAGGAGCCAGACAAGTTCGGGGGCATCGTTATGAATGATGTCGTTGACGCGCTCTTCCATGAATTTGACGGCATCAAGATATTCGACGGGCTGTGTGGATATTTTCCATTCGGGCGGGGTCATGGGTGGATTGTATCATTATCCGCCGAAGTGCGCCGAAGTCTCTGAAATAATCAAAAAAATTACGGCGAATTCGGGAATTTATTCTTTCCATTTGATTGAACAACCCATTGAAGACGCTTGTGCTTCCGGGCCTCTGCCTGTTTTCGCAATCTGGCGCATGGCATCAAGTAATTCGGGTGTGCGGTTTTCTACGTCACCATCCATTTTGGCATCATCAAGGCGTCCGCGATATTGAAGCTCTCCATTCGTATTAAAACCAAAGAAATCCGGTGTGCAGACTGCGCCATAAGCCTTGCCAACCTCTTGTGTTTCATCAACGAGATACGGAAAGGTCATGCCATGTTGTGTCGCAAATTTTTTCATATTATCGGGACTATCGGATGGCACGTAAGTGTAATCATTCGACATGATTCCCACCACGCCGATACCGTCTTCCTGCAATGCTTTCGCATCCGCGACGAGGCGATCAATGATGGCCTGAACGTAAGGGCAGTGGTTGCAGATAAACGCGACAAGCAATCCTTTCTCGCCCATGACATCGTCCAGCGAATGCATCCTTCCATCAGAATCCGAAAGGTTAAACGCGGGAGCTTTCCGGCCAAAATCGCAAATTGGTGTATCAAGCAGCATTTTTAAGTCTCCTAGTTCTACGGTCCATTATCCAGGGAATTTTGGCAGATTGTCAATTTTGCCCTTTTGAATTTTGCATCCCTTTTTAATCAAACGCATGCGCGATAGGCCCGTGCCCTTTTCCGAACCCGGGCGCTTCAACAATCCCCCGCCGCACATGTGCGAGTGCTTGTTCAACTGCTTCATGCAATTCGAAGCCTCTTGCCAGCAGCACCGCAATCGCCGATGCCAGCG
>JAPOUT010000011.1 GCA_026708545.1 Hyphomicrobiales bacterium | reverse complement strand
CGGAAGCTCCCGCGCCTTTGCCGTTGCCCGCTCCCGTCGATCCACCGACGCAGGAAACCTCTCCCGCGGATTCCCCGGATGAGTTGCAGAAAGAAGCGGAAGCTCCCGCGCCTTTGCCGTTGCCCGCTCCCGTCCGTCCTCCGGAGCAGGAAACCCCTCCCGCGGATCCTCCGGATGAATTCCAAAAAGAAGCGAAGGCCAACCTGTAAGATTTCAAAATATCCCGATTGCTTTGGCAGCCCTTGCTGCAACCGGAACGGCAATTTCTGTTAGAGAAGCGATATTGGGCTGTTATGTCTCTTACCCGTCAAACCGCTTGTAAATTCCGCCTTTCCTTCGCATATTCCCGCATCTCCGAAGATTTCATGATACTGCATCCCAATCCTGTGCTATACCGCCGACATGCAACAAGAGAACCCAGACCGCCGAAGATTTGAAGCATCAGTTCGAATTGCTAAAAACAAAGGTGGAGGCAGACATGAAAGTTTCACAAGCCGAAAGAAATAAAGCAAAAGCCGAGAGTGATTCCGCTCTCGAACGGTTGCGTGTTACTATAACTGACCATAACGCAAAAATGCCAGAGCAGTCCAAGGAAGTTATCAAATTCATAGCAACGATGTCGGTGGGAATTGTCGCAATCTTGGGTGTATTCATTGCGTTCTTGCAATTTTACAAATAAGTTTGGCCAGCGCCTGGTTTGCGGTACGGCTTTAAACTGGCGGCATTGCGGGCGGCGGGACGCAATCTGCAAGTTGCAGAAAGAGCGGCGGCCCGAAAGGAAAAGCGGACTATTCTATGCGGGAGCAGGGATACACATCCCTGATGCATTCGTGAAAGAAGCCTCCTATCGAATCCGCACCCATCAAACCCTCATATACGTCTTCGGGCTAAGCCCCACAAGTATAGAGTCCTCGCGAGAACCATGATCTATTATTAACATATCTACACTAAATGCACTGTTTGTGCCGTAAATTTGCAGTATTCCGGCATAATATTTTCACTCGCCCTTCTCGTCTTCCCGTAATATAATGTCGACATGTCTGATTCTGACAATAACATGAGACGTGAAATTGAATCTCTCAAAGAGATTGTGGAGGCAAAAATGGAAACTATGGAAGCCAACAACAAAGCAGCCCATGCCGAAAGTGAATCCGCTATCGAACGACTTCGCTCGGATATGGAACGACTTCGCTCAGGCATCTTCATACAGATGGTGGGTGTGGTGGCTGCCGGTGTTGCTGTTCTGGGCGGGTTTATTGCTATTTTACAATTTCTCAGATAAGCACGAGGACTTTTCCGTCGTTGCTTGATGGGTTGACTCCATCACCACGAAACTGCCGATAACCGCGCCATATCCGTTCCAGTAAGCGTTTCTTTCGCTTTATGTGGGAAGGCGGTCTATCGGTCTTGCTTGATTTTGGAGATACAGGAACGTCCTCGTATTGATAAACCCCGTTTCGGAATTCTATTTCCAGGGTTTGGGTTGTCTCGTCGTATCCGACCGCGTCTATGTTTGAAGAATCAACTTCCTGTCTTTTCATCTTTCCAACTCTTAAAAGAACTCGACGAGTTCCTGCATGTTCAAAAAATCGGGGTTGTCCGGCTGCAATTCAACCAGCCTGTCCAAATCCTCCCTTGCCTTTTCGAGGTTTCCTCTCCCGATCCATGCCGCGGCGCGCTTGGAGAGGGTTGCAACATCGCCGGGATTGGCAAGGAGGACCCTGCTCGTCTCCGCGATGGCCTTATCGAACTCCTCCTGTTTAACCTGGGCGTTTTTTCGGTGCGAGGAAATTTTTACGCCGGGATACGAGCGGACGAACGCATGATAATCGGCCAGGGCTTTTTCCCTTACCACTTTTGTTTTGTTCGCTTCTCCCATGATGTTCCTCAAGCGCACGGCTGTTTTTTCATTATCGGAATTTAACTCCGGCGCCAGCGCCTTCGCGGCAATCTCGCCGGCTTCCTCAAACCGTCCGACGCCGAACAGGCAATTAGCCAGCGCGAACAGGGCTTCCGGATGCCCGGGGGATATCCGAACGGCTTTGCGAAGGTCTTCAAGATCCTCGTTCGACCACTCGTATGCCTCCTCGGAGCGGGAATTCGCCCGCTCAACCAGCGCTTCCGGATGGTCCGGGTTTAATCGCAGTATCTCGTTGCAATCATTAATGGCCTGGCGGGCTCTCGCTAATTTTCGCAGAATCCTGGCCCGTTCCAACAAAGAATTTATATAATAGGCATCACGCGTATGCTCTGCCGCGGCGCAGGTAAAATAGTAAAGAGCCTGATCGTCGCCTCCCTTCTTCAGCCATGCCATACCCTGGATATATCGGGGTTTGGCAAGGTCTTCTCCCGTTGTGTAGTTCTGCATCAGTTTCGCCGACCGGGCGGAGAAACGGATAGCGTCGTCGTACTTGCCTTGTGCGAGTTTCACAGCCGCGATGCGGGATAGAATGATTGCCTTGTGTTTCGAACCTTCCCCCGGACGGAGTTGATTGTCAGCCGAAACCAGGCGGAAGGCTTCCTCGAAGTTTTCGATGGCCAGACCGTGTTTTTCCGTTTTGGCATATACGTCTCCCCGGAAAACCCACGCTTCCGTAAATTGTTTGTTTTGGAGAATGGCGTTGGTGTAGTCCGCCTCCGCATCCTTAAGTTTGTCTGCGCGGAAATGCTCGCGGGCCCTTGCGTAATATTCCCGGGCGGTCTTGAGGGATGGCTGTTTCTTCGTTTTTGTTGTTGAAGTTTTCAGGTTCATTATTGTCTCCTTCTTAATGTTCAACATTATTGTTATTGAATGTCCCGCCAAGGACGGAACAAACGGGATGCCGAAGCACCTGTTTTGTTATTTAGACATGTGAATCTTTTGGGCTCGGAGTATCGGCTCCGGTTGCGCTCTTGCGGTTCAGCCGCCGTAGAAGGGGATTGCCCGCATGATTGCCCTTTTCGGCGGACGGGGCGGAAATATCCCTTCCCGCCCCGTCCACCCGTTGAACCGGATAGGCAAAAAACACCCCGGCAAATCGTGAGAAATGCCGGGGTGTCCTTTGGGTTGGTCTGCAGACGATGGCCATCAGGCCCCGGTTCCGACGCGATCTCAAGCTTTTTTCCGGGAAAACCGGGAACTTACATGGTTTTGAGGGGATTTTCGGCGATATGCGCGGGGTTTCAGGAGATTTAAAAAACCGCGGAAAGCGGCGGTTTTTTTCGAATCGGGCGGAATTTCGGGCGGAAACGTCCGGAATACCCGGAATTTCACCGATTCGCGAATCGGCCGAATCACCCACCTAGCCCCAATCACTCATAGGAGGAGGATGAGGAGTTGGTCGTGCGCCGATTGGACAATGTTCTTGCGCTTCTATCTCATTAGTCGCACCCGCAAAAATCCCCGGAAAGCGCATGAACGGGGATGGTTTTCCTTCAAGGCGCCGAGAGCAAGGGGAGAACTTTGTTCCAAAATCAAGTTTTTGCGGTTGCCTGTTCTTCTTCGGTTTCAAACCCGCCATCACTTCGTTCCCTTGCCTTCATGGTGGAATAGGATACTCGCCGGCGGTATTTGCCTTTCGCGTATCTGCTGTTCTCCAATCCGCACCAATACGGCAAGTGCATCGATGTCCGCTTCACTCCGATACGTGTAGTTTGCAACAATACGCTGACCCTATCCTTATCCACTGCATCCAAACGTGCCGTGCGGGTCAACCACGCAACCGCCTTTGATGCCGAACTCGTCAAAGAAACTCTCGGCATCGTTCATAAGAAATTTGCCGAGTACAAGGAGATGGCGGAGTTTCTCGGATCCAAGCGGTACAGCATTGACCTTCTCAAGGAGTACTACAAGGAGGTCTTCTCGCACACCACCGTGAAGAAGGGTGTTGAGAATGTCGGTGAAGTCGGGAAGAAAAGGGAAATGACCAACAATGCCAAGAAGTGCTTTGAACTGGTTGGAAGTCAGCCCGGGGCAGAATATGCCGAAGGCTCTTGGTGGCAGGCTTTCAATTCGGTCACCTACTTCACCGACCAGATTCAAGGAAGGGATGCCGAGAATCGCTTGCATAATCAGTGCTACGGAAAGAACCAGTTGGTCAAAACCAATGCTCTTGATAAGGGATTGAAATACGCAAAGGCTGCGTAATGAACGAGTTGCTCCAATTAATCGATGGGCTTGCAAGAACGGTAATCCGGCTCTGCTACCTTGCCGTCATCTTCGTTATCGGCACGGCAATCATCCTTGGAGTATCCGAGTTGTTTTGATACTCCACATCACTACCGAATCGGTAATATCACGCTTGTTCTGTTGGAGAAGCGATATTGAGCTGTTATGTATCCTGCCTGTCAAATCGCTTGTAAATGCGCCTTTCCAGCATATTCCCGCATTTCCAAAGATTTCATGACACCGCATCCCAATCCTGTGCTATACTGCCGATATGAAC
>JAPOUT010000048.1 GCA_026708545.1 Hyphomicrobiales bacterium | reverse complement strand
AAGCCCGGGTAAATTCCCTTGTCTATTGCGGCCTGCCGGACTTTGCGAATAGAATGGACCCAAAGGGAATACGACCCATTAGTACCAAAGCACTTCCCGGAACACATTACGAGGCGATTGACTACCAAACCGCGGTCGGGCGCGGGATAGCCAAACTGCCCTACGCACTTCGAATTCTGGCGGAGAACGTGTTGCGCCAAACCGATGGCGAAAACGCAATTAAAAATGTTACGGCGCGCAACGGCAAGGCCGTTCCGTTCCGCCCGTCCCGACTCATCATTCAAGACATGCTCGGCCTCCCGCTGCTGGTCGATATGATGGCGATGCGCAGCCGCATCGCCGATGCCGGCGGCGATCCGGAAAAGGTGGACATGAGTCTGCCGGTGGACATGATCGTGGACCACTCCATGACAATCGAACACTGGGCCGAAAAGCTCGCATTGTCGCGCAACCAGCGGCGCGAATTCAGCGTAAACCGGGAACGGTTCGCGTTCATCAAAGCCTGCGAGGAACGCTTTTCCAATTTGCGCGTCATCCCGCCGGGCGGCGGCATCATGCACCAGGTCAATCTCGAATACCTCGGCCGGGTCGTGACGCCGGCGCAAGGGAACGGCAAACTGCTGGCACCGGATACCAATTTGGGAACGGACAGCCATACGACGATGATTAACGGTCTCGGGATCTTGGGCTGGGGCATCGGCGGGCTGGAAGCCGAGGCCATCATGTTCGGTGAAAGCACCGCCGTGAACGTCCCGCGCGTCATCGGGCTGGAAGTGAAAGGTTCGCTCGGAGACCGGCTGAGCGCAACCGATGTCGCCCTGACGATCGCCGAGAAACTTCGAACGGTCGGCGTGGTCGACTGTTTCGTGGAACTTTTCGGTTCCGGATACGGGCGGCTTTCCGTGCCCGACCGGGGCACAATCGCCAACATGTCCCCCGAATACGGATCAACCGCGGTGTTTTGCCCCTGCGACGACAATACATTGCGCTACCTCGGAGAAACAGGACGCCCGCCCGAACATGTGCGTTTGGTCGAAGCCTACAACAAGGCGCAAGGCTTGTGGTTTGAGCACGGCCAAACACTGAATTTCGAATTTGAAGACGTCATCGAACTGGACCTTGGCAGAATCGGCCGTTCGGTCGCAGGCCCCGGCCGCCCGGAACAACGTCTCGATCTTTCGGCGGTGACGGCACGACTGACCGGCAAGGAGGAACGCAAAGAACCCCGCCGGTTCCCCGTTCCGGGCAAAGATTACGCCATCGGCGACGGCGACGTGATCATCGCCGCGATTACCAGCTGCACCAACACGGCCAATCCGCGCAACATGGTGACCGCCGGCTTAATCGCGCGCAATGCGGTCTCCAAAGGTTTGCAAACCAAACCGCATGTGAAGACGTCGCTGGCGCCGGGATCGCGGGTTGTTGCAAAATACCTGAAGGAATCCGGCCTGCAGGAGCCGTTGGACCAACTTGGCTTCCAGGTCGCCGCCTTTTCCTGCACGACCTGCAACGGCATGTCCGGCCCGCTCGCGCGTGAGCACGAGGAAACAATCCGTGCAAACAACGTCAAAGCCGTCGCCGTTCTCTCCGGCAACCGCAACTTTGCAGGCCGCATTCATCCGCTCGCCGGCCGCAACATGATCGCCGCGCCGCCTTTGGTCGTCGCTTACGCGCTTTTCGGCACGGTTTTGCGCGACATCACCACGGAACCGACCGGACGGGACGCCGACGGCAACCCGGTCATGCTTTCCGACCTTTGGCCGTCGCCGGAAGAAGTGGATGCTATCATTGCGGAACACATGCGGCCCGGTGATTTTCTGGATAATTACAATTCGATCTCCGCCGTAAATCCGGATTGGAACAATCTTGCGGCAAACGCCGCCCGGCATGATTGGGCGCCGTCCACCTACGTCACCTTCCCGCCTTTCATCCGGCAGATCGAAAGCGAACCGCAGTCCGTATCGACGCTGACCGGTCTGCGTCCGCTGGCAATTCTGGGAGACTCGATCACGACGGACCACATCTCCCCCTCCGGAACGATTCCCGTCGACAGCGACGCCGGCAAATTTCTGCTCGGCCGGGGCGTGGAACCGCGCGACTTCAACTCGTTCGGCACGCGGCGCGGCTCGTCCGACATCGTGATTCGCTCAACCTTTTGCAACAACCGCCTCCGGAACGAGATGACCCCGGAGCGCGAAGGGCCCTGGACGCGGATCGAGCCGGAAGGCCGGATTGCCACGATGTTCGAAGCAATCGAGACGTATCGCGCGCGCGGACATGGATTGATTGTAATCGGCGGGAAGGAATACGGCTGCGGATCTTCGCGCGACACGGCCGCCAAGGCCCTCTGGCTTGCAGGCGTGAGAGCCGTTCTTGCCGAGAGTTTTGAACGCATCCACCGGTCGAACCTTGTCAACATGGGCATAGCGCCGCTCTGCTTTCCCGGAAAAGTGACCCGCGCAACGCTGGGGCTGGACGGAACCGAAGTCTTTAACATCCGCCTGCGCGACGACCTGTCGGCGGCGCACATGGTCATCATGCGGAAGGACGGCACGCAGACCGGGATTAATCCCGATTTGCGCCTTTACAACAAGGCGGAGCGCGAAACATTTCGAAACGGCGGCTTGCTTCCCCGGTCTTTCCGCAGCTTCCTGGAGAACGCCGCATGACGTCGCGGCAGTCTTTGAGAGCGGCGTTCTACCGCGGAGGCACGTCCAAGGCCGTCATGTTCAACGCGGCCGACCTGCCCGCCGAGAAGGAACTGCGGGATAAAATCTTTCTGCACGTAATGGGCAGCCCCGATGCCTACGGACGGCAGCTCAACGGTTTGGGAGGGGGAATTTCATCTCTTTCCAAAGTCGTCATCCTTGAGCCGTCCAAGCGCGATGATGCGGATGTCGACTACACATTCGTGCAGATTGCCGTGGACGAGCCGGTTGCCGACTACGGACAGATGTGCGGAAACATGTCCTCGGCGGTCGGGCCGTTCGCGCTCGAGGAAGGAATGGTTTCGGCAAACGGCGAAAGCGCGACGGTGCGAATCTACAACACGAACACCGAAAAAATATTGCACGCCACATTTCCCGTAAAGGACGGGCTGCCCGTCGAAGACGGCGATTTCGAAATACCCGGCGTCAGCCAGACGGGCGCGAAGGTCACCCTCGATTTCTTCGACCCGGGCGGCACGGCCACGGGAAAACTTCTTCCCACGGGGCGGGCGGAGGATGTGCTGGCCGTCAACGATGTCGGCAGATTCCGGGCGAGCATGGTGGATGCATCCAACCCGACCGTATTCATCGCCGCCCCGGATGCGGAAGTCAGCGGTTATGAAAACCCGGCGGAACTCGATGCAAGCCCCGGGCTGGCGGCTCGAATGGACAAAATCAGGCGTGCCGCGGCGGTGGCCATGGGCATGGTGGACAGGCCCGAAGACGCGCTTTTGTCCACCCCGAAGGTCGCCCTTGTCGCGCCGCCCGGGCAATTCACCGCGCTGGATGGAAGGTCGTACCGGCCCGAAGACCACCATCTCTCGGTCCGGTTCGTTTCGATGGAAAAGTTTCATCGTGCGGTCACCCTGACGGGCGCGATGTGCGTCGCCGTGGCCGCCCGCATCCCCGGCACATTAATCAATGGCTTGATTTCAACACGGAATGATATCTTAATTGGAAACCCCTCCGGCGTGATTCCCGTCCGGGCGGTTGTCGAGCAGGCCCCGCACGGCATCAAGGCGGTGTCGGCGACAACATTCCGAACGCAACGCCGGATTATGGAGGGCCGCTTGCCCTATCCGGAACCGACAGAAAAGGAACTCTAATGTCTTACGCCCTCGACCCCGTGCCCACGACCGATCTCAGCGACGCCCATCCGGAAAAAGTGCGCCAGGTCATGCTGCCCTTTCGGGATTTCGGCGCAAAACGAATCTTTGCCGGCAGAATCAGAACCGCGGTCACAATGGAAGACACAAAACTCGTCCAGCAGGAGTTGTTCAAAACGCCCGGCGAAGGCGCGGTGATTGTACTCGATGGCGGCGGCTCGTTCCGCAGCGCGATGCTCGGGGACCTGAACGCCGACATTCTCGTCGAACACGGCTGGGCCGGCATCGTCATCAACGGCGTCGTGCGCGACAGCCGCCGGCTGGCGGAAGTCGACTTGGGAATCAAGGCGCTGGGCACAACTCCGGTTCGAAGCGCAAAGCGGGGCATAGGGGCCCTGGACGTCCCCGTGGCCTTCGGCAACGTGCTCTTCGAAACCGGACAATGCATTTACTGTGACGAGGACGGCGTCCTGGTCACGGAAAACCCGCTGGGCTGACAAGGCCCGGCATCCTACTCAACAAGCAACAGGAGAAAGATACAATGACAAGCATGATGAAAAAGAAACATATCACGCGCAGAACCGCCTTGGCGGCGGTTGCTGTCGTTGCGGCGCTGGGCATTTCAACCCCGTCGTTCGCAAACAACCACGAGGTTCTCGACAGCATCCACTTCTTGATTCCCGGCGGCGCCGGCGGCGGCTGGGACGGAACCGCCCGCGGCACCGGCGAAGCCCTGACGAACTCGGGCCTGGTCGGGCAGGCAACCTACGAAAACATGTCGGGCGGCGGCGGCGGCAAGGCCATCGCTTATCTGATCGAAAATGCCGCGAGCAACCACGGAACGCTGATGGTCAACTCGACCCCCATCGTAATCCGTTCCCTGACGGGCGTTTTCCCGCAGAACTTCCGCGACCTGACCCTCGTCTCGTCTATCATCGGCGACTTCGCGGCGATCGCCGTGAAAGCGGACAGCCCCATCAACTCCATGGATGATTTGCTGGCCGCCTACGATGCGGACCCGGACGGCACCGCCATCGGCGGCGGCTCCGTGCCCGGCGGCATGGACCACCTCGTGCCCGCGATGGTGATGGAGGCCGCAGGCAGGGATCCCGTCGGCATCAAATATCTGGCTTACGACGGCGGCGGCCCGACGCTGGCGGCTTTGCTGTCCGGCGAGGTTGCGGCCATTTCAACCGGATTTAGCGAAGTGATCGAACAAGCCAAGGCGGGCGATGTTAAAATCATCGGCATGACGGCCGGCGAACGCCAGGAAGCGTATCCCGACGCCCCGACCATGAAGGAGCAGGGAATTGACGCCACCTTCGTGAACTGGCGCGGGTTCTTTGCGGCACCGGGCCTGCCGGCAGACCAACTGGCAAAATACCAGGAGGTGATCGCCAAAATGTACGACACTCCGGAATGGGAGACGGTTCGCGAACGCAACGGCTGGGTGAACATCCACAATCCTGGCAATGAATTCCGCACCTTCCTCGAGGGCCAGGAAAAAGTCATCGGCGACCTGATGAAGAAACTCGGCTTCCTGTAAGAGCTTCTTCCCCCGGGCCGGCCCGCAGGTGTTGCGGGCCGGCCCGTTTCTCCATTTCGATTGCGGCGGAAAAGCCAATGCGTAAAATAAAAACCCCTTCCGAAAAACGAAAAGCGCTGCGGCTTGCCCTGGAATCCAAACGGATTGTCCGGGCGCCGGGAGCCTTTCTGCCCCTGGTCGGCATCGAGATCGAACGCCGCGGGTTCGAGGCCGTCTATATCTCGGGCGCCGTTCTGTCCGCCGATTTGGGACTGCCCGACATCGGGCTGACCACGCTGACCGAGGTCGCCGACCGGGCCGAGCAAATTGCCCGCATGACCAATCTTCCCGCCATCCTCGATTGCGACACCGGATTCGGCGAACCGATGAATGTCGCGCGCTGCGTCGAAATCATGGAAGCGCGCGGCATCGCGGCCCTTCAATTCGAAGACCAGTTTGCGCCCAAGCGTTGCGGCCATCTCGACGGCAAAACATTGGTGGGCAAAGAAGAGATGGTGCGCCGCATCCGCGCCGCGTCCGAGGCGCGCGGCGACCCAAACACCGTCATCATCGCCCGCACGGACGCTTTTGCTTCCGAAGGCCTGGACGGCGTTGTCGAGCGCTCGAGTGCCTATGTCGCGGCCGGAGCCGATGTCATCTTTGCCGAGGCGTTGAACTCCGCCGCGGATTGGCGCGCCGCCGTGGATGCAATCCCCGCGCCGCTTCTCGCAAACATGACGGAGTTTGGAAAATCCGATTTGTTAAGCGCCGGCGAATTGGAAAAACTCGGCGTTCGCATCGTGATTTATCCGGTCACACTGCTTCGGCTTGCAATGAAAGCCGCATCCGCGGCGCTTCAGGAGATTCTCGAAACGGGAACGCAGCGAAAGACGCTCGACGCCATGTTAACCCGGGAAGAACTCTACGACTTGCTGAACTACAAAGACTACAACCGCTTTGACCAATCGATTTACAATTTCACGCTCAAGCCGGAAAGGGACTGACAATGGCACTGGACCGCTGGATTGCATTCTTCGTTTTATTGGCCTTCGTAATTTACGGCTATACTGCGTTTTTTACGATGGACGCCTTGTTGCCGCCGATTATGCAGCGCAATCCGATTTGGCCGTCCAGCTTTCCGAAAATCCTCTCCGTCGGAGGCATGCTGACGGCGCTCATAGTGCTGGTGGGATTCGAAAAATCGCCCAATCCGGATGCGCTGGACATTAATTATCGCCGGCTGACCGAATACAAGCTGGGCCAGGCCGTCGCCCTGCTTGTTTTGATGGCCGTCTACGCCCTGGTCCTGCGTCCGGTCGGCTTTCTGGCCGCAACCTTTCTGTTCCTTTCCATCGGAAGCCTGATCCTGGGCGAGCGGCGATACCTGGTCATTGCAATCGTGTCCGCCGCGGCCACGGCCGGAATCTGGTATCTCGTCAATGTCGTTCTCGGCATCTTCCTGCAACCCCTGCCTGCAATTTTTTAAGGTGAATGAATCATGCTCGAAGGTCTCTTAATCGGTCTTTCCACAACCCTGTCGTTCAAAAACCTCGCCATGGTAGTCGGCGGCTGCCTCATAGGCACGTTTATCGGAATGGTGCCGGGCCTCGGGCCGATGTCCATCATTGCGATCATGATTCCGATCGCGGTGACAATCGGCGATCCGTCCGCGGCGCTAATCCTGCTGGCCGGAGTCTATTACGGAGCCATTTTCGGCGGATCGACGTCTTCCATACTAATCAACGCGCCCGGTGTTGCATCAACGGTGGCAACAAGCTTTGACGGCTATCCCCTGACGCGCCAGGGCAAGGCCGGAAAAGCCCTGACGATTGCGGCAATATCTTCCTTCAGCGGCGGAACCATCGGCGCAATTCTTCTCCTGGCCTTCGCTCCCGCGCTGGCAACCGTTGCACTGCTCTTCCACTCATCCGAATATTTTGCCTTGATGGTGGTCGGCTTGTCGGCAATCGCCGCTTTTGCAGGCACCGGACAGGTGTTCAAGGCCCTTTTGATGACATTCCTCGGTCTTGCCATGGGGACGGTTGGCGAGGGCGTTCTCTTCAACATGCCACGTTTCACGGCCGGCATCCTGGATTTGCAAGGCGGTTTTGGATTCATCACGCTGGCCCTGGCCATGTTTGCCCTGCCCGAAGCAATCTATCTGATACTCGATCCAAATCGTTCAAGGCAGGCGGACGGCAGCAGCAACAGTGAAGTCAAAGAACTGAGAATCACCAAGTCGGAAGCGCGCGCCATCGCCCCTGTAATCGGGCGCCAATCAATCCAGGGATTTCTGATCGGGGTGTTGCCCGGAGCCGGAGCAACCATTGCATCCTTCCTCGGCTACGCGGTTGAACGCAATCTCGCCGGCAAGGAAGAGCAGGAAAAATTCGGCAAAGGTTCTATCAAGGGTTTGTCGGCGCCGGAAACGGCAAACAATGCCGCCTGCACGGGATCCTTCGTGCCGCTGCTGACGCTCGGCATTCCGGGATCCGGCACGACCGCCATTTTGCTGGGCGCGCTCATTGCCTTGAATGTGTCTCCCGGCCCGCGCCTTATGGTCGACAATCCGCAGATTTTCTGGGCCGTCATCATGTCAATGTATCTCGGCAATCTCGTTCTTCTGATTCTGAATCTGCCCCTCATTCCCTACATTGCGAAAGTGCTTGCCGTGCCGCGAAATTTCCTGATTCCGTTCATTCTTTTTTTCACATTGATGGGCACGTATATCGGACAGAACAATGCGACGGAACTTCTCATTCTGGTCGGCTTTGGAGTGGCCGCTACAATATTCCGTTTTGCCGATTATCCGATGGCGCCCCTGCTCATCGGTTTCATCCTGGGACCCCTGCTGGAGAATAATTTTTCCAGGGCAATGCAGCTTTATGACGGAGCCGGTTTCATTTGGGAGCGCCCCATGACATTGGCGCTTTTGGTTCTGGCGGCGTTGCTGGTCCTTTTGCCGAGTTACCGGTCTCGCCGCGCACAAATCCGCGCCAGAGGCGTCGCCGACGCCGATTGAATCCCCGTTCGGCGGGATTGTGTTTGGAGGAACGCGAAAAGAGATATACTATCTTTCTTTAACGTCTTAAAGATAACAAGAGGGATTACCGGAATGGCAGGAGTGAAAATCCTGGAGTTGCAGAAATCCTACAACGAAACGCCCGTTTTGCACGGGCTGAACGTGGATATTGAAGACGGCGAGTTTGTTGTACTGGTCGGTCCGTCCGGTTGCGGAAAATCAACGCTGTTGCGAATGATCGCGGGGCTTGAGGGCATATCGGGCGGGACAATTCATATCGGCGAGCGCTTGGTGAACAACTTGCCGCCGGCAGAGCGGGACATTGCCATGGTGTTCCAGAATTATGCGCTTTACCCTCACAAAACGGTGCGGGCAAACATGGCCTTTTCCTTGCGGATGCGCGGCATGGCGAAATCCGAAATCAGCAAGCGCGTCGATTGGGCCGCGGAGATATTGGGACTGACGCCATACCTAGGTCGTTATCCAAGGGCGCTGTCGGGAGGACAACGGCAGCGGGTCGCCATGGGCAGGGCGATTGTGCGCAATCCGAAAGTGTTTTTGTTTGACGAGCCGCTCTCGAACCTTGATGCGAAACTCCGCGTCCAGATGCGCACCGAAATTCGCGAATTGCACCAAAGGCTGCAGACCACGACGGTCTATGTGACGCATGACCAAATCGAAGCTATGTCCATGGCGGACAAAATTGTGGTTATTCAAGACGGCAATATCGAGCAGATTGGCTCGCCTTTGGATTTATACGATCAACCCCGGAATATGTTTGTGGCCAGTTTTATCGGTTCGCCATCGATGAATTTTTTTGACGCGACGTGCATTCGGGAAGAAACAGGCCTTGCGGCGAAGATAGGCGGTGAAACATTGCTTCTGCCCGAAAGCATTGCGGTCGCGGAAGGACAGGAAATCGTGGTTGGAATTCGTCCCGAACAACTTGAAATTGCGGACAGGGGCATCACCGGCCAAATCTCGGTAATCGAGCCGACAGGTTCGGAAACCCATGTCATGCTTCGCCGCGAAGACGGAAGCGAATTTGTCCTCGTTTCCCGCGACCGGAGAAAATTCGAAGTTAGTCAAAAACTCAACACAAGCGCGCAATCGTCGGCGCTTCACGTGTTTGATAAAGTTACCCGGAAACGCCTGGGTTAAATTTCTGAAAAGGAGTGCTCACTATGCTTAAAGGTATTGACCCCAGATTGAATGCGGATGTGCTGCATGTTCTTCGCATGATGGGCCACGGTGACGCCCTGATTATCGCCGATATGAATTTTCCCTCCGACTCGGTGGCCCGTAAGACGAGCTACGGGCGTTTGCTGCGAATGGATAATTTAACCGCGGCGCAGGCTGTCGAAGCCGTGCTTTCGGTTTTTCCGCTTGATACGTTTGTAGATGATTTTGCAGGGCGGATGGAAATCGTGGGAGAACCAAACACGATACCCCCGGTTCAAACCGAAGTTCAGGACAAAATCAATCAGGCGGAAGGATCGGACCGTCCCATGTTCGGCATCGAGCGGTTTGCTTTCTACGACATCGCGCGCCAAAGCTACGCGGTGATCCAAACGGGCGAGCGGCGCTTTTACGGGTGTTTCATGTTGCGCAAAGGGGTGATTCCGCCGCAGGAGTGAGGATTCAAATGGCGAACGAAATTGTAATTTTAGGGGTTTTCGTTGCCGATACGGCTTATCATGCGCCAAGACAGCCTTCGATGGGCGAAACGTTGATTGGCTCGCACTTTTCTTTAGGGCCGGGCGGCAAAGGTTCAAATCAATCCGTGGCCGCCGCGAACGCGGGAGGCGATGTGCATTTCATCACCCGCCTTGGTGATGACGATTTTGCCAATATAGCGTTTGAGTTATGGAAGGGTTGCGGCGTGACTTCCCACGTCACCCAGCATCCTGACAGCTACACGGGTGCGGCGTATATTTTTATTGAACAGGGCACCGGCAATAATGCAATCATAGTGAGTCCCGGCGCCGCTGCGCAAATTACGCCCGACGATGTTGATGCAAACAAATCGTTAATCCAAAACGCGCGCGTCTTTATGACCCAGCTGGAGCAGCCCGTTGATGCGGCGCGCCGCGGTTTGGAACTTGCGCGCGCAGGTGCGGCAACAACCATTCTAAACCCCGCGCCCGCGCAACCCCTTGAATCGGAGTTCTTGGCGCTTTGCGATTATGTTACGCCCAATGAAACCGAGGCCGAACAACTAACGGGCGTGAAGGTGGATTCAATAGCCGGAGCGGAGCAGGCGGCCGATAATTTTCTGGCCACGGGCGTAAAGGCCGCAATCATCACTCTGGGAGAGAAAGGAGCGTTCTACAAAGACGCCGAGCAATCTTTGCATCAACCCGCTTTCAAAGTGGCGCCCGTCTTGGAGACAACCGGCGCGGGCGACGCGTTCAATGGCGGGTTTGCGGTGGCTTTGGCGGAAGGAATGCCTGTTGCCGATGCGCTTCGCTTTGCTTGTGCGACCGCAAGCATTTCAGTGACACGACCGGGTACAGCTCCGTCAATGCCTGCGCGCGCCGAGATTGATTCGGTAGTCGCCGAACATAATTGACATAACGATAGCGGAAGCGCGCCGGGCACCGGCGTATCATTGCAGGTCACGGAATTATCCGTTAACCTTTGGAAGATGGCGGATAATTCAAAAGATGTTGCAACACCAACCGGAGGGGCGGTTGAACCTGATACGCGGCCGACGCCGGTCGACCACGATATCGAACGCAACCCCGGCGCGCCCTTTGCTCCCGAGATGTTTGAGCGGCACCCCGTCAACTTGCCGGCTGCCCGGAGACGCAGCGCAACATTGCCTTCCCGCCGATCAATAAAAAAGCAGTGGCAGGCCGCATGGCTGGTCAACGCAATTCAATGCATCGACCTGACGACGCTTGCCGGGGACGATACGAGAGAGCGTGTGGGCCGACTGTGCGCGAAAGCAAAACGCCCTCTGGCAGCCCATATCCTTAAAGGGCTTGGCCTGAACGGGATGCCCGTTACCACCGGCGCGGTTTGCGTCTATCCGACAATGGTTGCGCATGCCGTTCAATTTTTATCCGGCTCGGGCATTCCCGTTGCATCCGTCGCAACGGGGTTTCCGGCGGGTTTGATGCCTCTCAAACTCCGGCTTGCAGAAATTCGCTACGCAATTGACCAGGGGGCGTCCGAAATCGACATTGTGATCTCGAGGGAGTTGGTGTTGAAAGGCAAATGGTCGCAACTCTACGATGAAGTCGCGCAAATGCGCGAAACATGCGGCAGCGCCCGCCTTAAGACCATCCTCGCTACCGGCGAATTGAAAACCTTGCGCAACGTCTACGCCGCCTCAATGACGGCGATGCAGGCAGGCGCGGACTTCATCAAAACCTCCACCGGCAAAGAAGGCGTCAATGCGACCCTGCCCGTCAGCCTGGTAATGGCAAGGGCCATCCGGGATTACATGGACGCCACGGATTACCGGGTCGGATTCAAACCCGCCGGGGGATTGAAAACGTCAAAAGACGCGCTTTGCTGGCAAATCCTGATGAAGGAAGAACTGGGTCGCGACTGGCTTCGACCGCGTCTCTTTCGGATCGGGGCTTCGTCGCTTCTGGGAGACATTGAGCGCCAGCTTGAACATTTTGTCACCGGTCGTTATGCCGACTCATCGCGCCACGCATTAGCCTAACGAGAGAAGCACGATGAACACGATAATCGACATTTTGACCGATTTGGATTACGGCACGGCTCCCGAAGACCCCTCGATCGTTAATGCCTGGCTCGAAAGACATGCGCAGGGATTTGGACACTTCATCGCCGGACAATTTACCGAGGCCGGAGAAACATTCCCCGTTTTGAACCCCGCGACCGGAAAAACAATTGCAAAAGCCGCCCAAGGAAATTCGGCTGACGTTGACCTTGCCGTCTCGGCCGCTCGAAAGGCGCAACCCGCCTGGGCTTCCCTGGGAGGGCACGACCGGGCCAAACATCTGTACGCAATCGCCCGGCACATTCAACAACACAGCCGTTTTCTCGCCGTCCTGGAGACGATTGACAACGGCAAGCCAATTCGAGAAAGCCGGGACATTGATATTCCCCTTGCGGTGCGCCATTTCTATCATCATGCAGGCTGGGCGGAACTTATAGAGAGCGAATTTCCCGACTCAAAGCCGCACGGGGTTTGCGGACAGATCATTCCGTGGAATTTCCCGCTGCTCATGCTTGCATGGAAAATTGCACCGGCTCTGGCCGCCGGAAATACCGTTGTTCTTAAACCGGCCGAATACACCCCGCTTTCCGCTTTGGCGTTTGCCGAAATTGCAACGGAAGCCGGACTGCCCGACGGCGTTGTGAACATCGTCACCGGAGACGGGCAAACGGGGGCGGCCCTGGCGGGACACGGCGGAATTAACAAAGTGGCTTTCACGGGTTCGACGGATGTCGGACGCGCGATCCGCAAGCAAACCGCGGGCTCGGGAAAATCCTTGACGCTGGAACTAGGCGGCAAGTCGCCTTTTATGGTTTTTGCCGATGCGGACCTGGATGCGGCCGTTGAAGGCGTGGTTGATTCCATTTGGTTCAATCAGGGCGAAGTCTGCTGCGCGGGATCCCGCATACTGGCCGCGGAATCCGTCGCGCCGCAATTTGAAAGGCTGCTGCGGCGCAAACTGGCAACGCTCCGTGCGGGAGATCCGCTCGATAAATCCACAGATATCGGCGCCATCGTTCATCCCGAACAATTGGAACGCGTCCGAAAACTCGTTGAACAAGGGATTGCCGAAGGCGCCCGATTGCACCAGGGAACGGTCCCGTCGGGATGCTTTTTCCCACCGACGCTGGTTACGGATGTCCAGCCGGCATCCGTCCTTGCAACCGAGGAGATTTTCGGTCCCGTGGCAACGCTCACGACATTTCGCACGCCGGACGAGGCTGTTGCATTGGCCAACAACACCCGCTACGGCCTCGCGGCTTCCGTGTGGTCGGAAAACATCAACCTTGCCATTGATATAGGCGCCAAAGTCAAAGCGGGCGTCGTTTGGATAAACTGCGCGAACCTGTTCGATGCCGGCGCGGGATTTGGCGGATACCGCGAGAGCGGATACGGACGCGAAGGCGCCCGGGAAGGCATGAGTGCCTACCTGAAGACTCCAACACCCGAAACCGAAACCCCGGAAGAAACTCCGGAGGCACCGAAGCCAACACCTGCCGGAAAAGTTGCGCCGGGCGATATCGATAGAACGGCAAAACTTTACATAGGCGGGAAGCAGTCAAGGCCGGACGGCGGCTATTCCTACGCCGTTTTTGGAAAAACCGGGCCCGTCGGCCTTGCCGGCCTGGGAAATCGGAAGGACGTTCGGAACGCCGTCGAAGCGGCGGCAAAAGTTGACGGCTGGGGAGCGCAAACCGGGCACAATCGCGCACAGGTTCTTTATTATCTGGCGGAAAATTTGTCCGCGAGGCGGAGCGAATTCGAGACGCGCCTTGAATCTTTCGGACAAGATGCAAAATCCGCATCCCGGGAAGTTGATGTGTCGATCCGTCGCATTTTCTGGTATGCCGCCCAGGCCGACAAGTTTGACGGAGCCGTGCACCAAACAAAATCGTCGCACGTGACCCTCGCGATGAACGAGCCCATCGGCGTCATGGGGATTGCGTGTCCGACAACGCAACCGCTTTTGGGATTTGTCTCTTTGGTGCTGCCGGCAATTGCGATGGGCAACAGAGTGATAGCGATACCGTCGCAGACCCATCCCTTGGCGGCGACGGATTTTTACCAGGTCATTGAAACATCGGATATGCCGGCCGGTGTCATCAACATTGTAACAGGTGAGCGGGACGCACTCGCCGAAACGCTCGCCGGCCATGATGCCGTTGATGCCGTTTGGTATTTCGGCACCCGGGAGGGCGGGATGAAAACGGAGCATGCCTCCGCCGGCAATTTGAAACAGACTTGGGTGGAGGACGGCGCCGCCCGGAATTGGACAAGCGCGGAGGGCCAAGGCCGTGTTTTCCTGCACCACGCAACGCAGATTAAGAATATTTGGATTCCATACGGGGAATAGGCAGATGGCATCCAGGCCCAACAAACCACGCTATGCAACACGCTTGAATGCGTTCAAACCGTTAGCGGAAGGACGCGGGATTGAGGGAATGATCGAAGCGGCGGGCCGTGTGGAGGGAATGAATGCCGCCGACCTTAATTTTCCGGATCACTTTGCCTCGCACAGTCCCGCAAAAATGACGGAGATTTTGGGCAATAACGGTCTCGCGCTAAACGGAGTTGCGATGCGCTATTATTCCGAACCTGTTTTTGCCGTTGGCGCCTTCACCAACCCCGACTCCGGGATTCGCCAAAAAGCGATTGACCTGACCAAGCAAGGAATAGACGCCCTTGCGGAGATGGGCGGCGGCGTGTTGACGCTGTGGATGGGACAGGACGGATTTGATTACGCACTGCAGTGCGACTATGCAAGAGTATGGGACGACACAATTGACGCACTGCACCGGGTAGCATCCCACAATCCGCAGATGGATGTTGCCATCGAATACAAACCCAACGAACCCCGCGCCTATGCACTGATGCCCGATATGGGCACAACGCTTTTGGCTATAAAAGAAGCTTCAGCCCCCAATCTTGGAGTGACGATTGATTTTGCACACGTGCTTTATGCCAACGAGATGCCCGCCCATGCGGCCTATCTTGCGCATCGCCATGCCAAAATCATGGGAGTGCATTTAAACGACGGCTACGGCAAGCGCGATGACGGGCTGATGGCGGGCACCGTGCATCCGGTTGCAACGATAGAACTGTTCATGCAACTCTCCCGCATTGAGTATGACGGCGTAATCTATTTCGACACATTCCCCGACCATTCCGGCATGAACCCCGTTGAGGAGGCACGTAGCAATATTGCCATTGCGGAGAGGTTGCGAACGCTGGCCGAAGAATTGTTGCAAGATGCCAATCTGGCGGAATTGATGGATAAACAAAATGCGGCTTTGACGCAGCGTTTGATTGCTCAAAAGCTGTACGGGGGAATTGCGTAACTGATGCCCGACTTCACCCCTGAAGTTCTTGTTATGGGGGCATTGCATCTTGATGTGATTGTGAGCGCGCCTGCACTGCCGCGCCTTGATGAAACGATGATGGGCAAAGGCGTGGAGTATCGCCTCGGCGGCAAAGGCGGCAACCAAGCTGTTGCTTCAACACGCATGGGGAGCACTGCCGCAATGGTGGGTTGCGTAGGAACCGACGGGTTTGCCGATCAAATCTGCGCGGAGTTGACGCGCTCGGGCGTAAACATTCAAGCAGTTCTCACCCGCGAGGGCGCATCCGGCATGAGCGTTGCCATCGTTCAAGAAGACGGCGGCTACAGCGCCGTCGTGGTCTCCGGCGTCAATCTTCAAACCAAGGCGGATCAGGCGCCGCTTGAACAACCGCCGACCGTAGTCGTTTTGCAAAACGAAATTCCCGCACATCAAAACCACGCTTTGCTGGCGCGGCTTCAACCGCAAACCCGCGTAATCTGGAACGCAGCCCCCGCTTTGGCACGCGATACGGCAATGTTGGCGCGCGCCGATCTATTGGTGGTTAATCGTCTGGAAGCGGCGATGCAATCGGGACTGGATGAATCGCTTCCCGATCCGGACAAGGCGCTCGATATATTGCGCGCCTCCGGTGCCAAGGCGGTGATTATCACTTTGGGAGCCGATGGCTATATCGGCAGCGATGTCGATGGGCGGGTTTTCAGGTCGGAAGGGCACCGCGTCAAAGTGGTTTCAACCCACGGGGCGGGTGATGTTTTCGTGGGAACTTTGGCAGCGCAACTTGCCCAAGGTGAAAGCATTGCTGCGGGTGCGCGTTTCGCGCAAGCGGCAGCCGCTCTTCATGTCGCAAGCGAAACAAACGCACGCCATGGCATTACGCCCGAAAAGGTGTCCCGTTTTCTGACCGCACGGCTTTAGTCGGCAGACCTTGCCGACGGCACCAAAGACCAGTATGCCAAAACGGCTTTCTTGTATGCGGCGTTTTTTTAAGTTAAATTCAAATATAACTGGTTGCCTTAAGGCATCAACCGGAGGTCGTCTTGAGCAAATTCACCAAGATTTTCAAGCAGAAAAAACCCGTAATCGCCATGGTTCATTTCGGCGCTCTGCCGGGCGCGCCCCTGTATGATTCGGAGACGGGAATTGAGGGCCTTCTTGCGGGATGCCGTAAGGATCTGAAAGCGTTGCAGGATGCGGGCGTGGACGCGGTGATGTTCGGCAACGAGAACGACCGCCCCTACGAACTGAAGGTTGATACCGCAACCACCGCGACAATGGCTTATGTGATTGGACAGTTGCGCGCCGAAATCACGGTTCCTTTCGGCGTGAATGTTCTTTGGGACCCGAAAGCCAGCGTGGCTTTGGCCGCTGCAACCGGCGCGCAATTCATCCGCGAGATATTCACGGGCAGCTATGCCTCCGACATGGGAGTCTGGGCGCCCAGTGCGGGGGAGGCTTACCGCTATCGCGCACGACTCGGCGCATTGGATGTGGCGATGATGTTCAATATCAGCGCCGAGTTTGCCTACAGCCTGGACAGGCGGGACATTGCGGACCGCGCGCGCAGTGCGGTGTTCTCGTCAATGCCGGATGCGGTCTTGGTTTCCGGCGCCATTACCGGGGAGGCGGCACGGATGGAGGACCTTGAAAGCGTGAAATCATGCCTGCCGGACACTCCCGTGCTGGCCAACACGGGCGTTCGCCATGACACGGTTGCGGACGTGATGCGCGTAGCCGACGGCTGCATAATCGGATCGGCCCTCAAGATTGAAGGCGACACATGGAACGCGGTCGACCCCGAACGCGCAAAGGATTTCATGGATCGCGTGCGGGCTTTGCGATGACGGACCAACTCAAGACCGATCTCGTTGATTTAATGATGATAGCGGGCCTGTCCGGACATGAGGATCGTGTACGGCGGGCGATTGCCAAGCGTTTGGCGGCGCTCGACATCGCCTCAACGAGCGACAGAATGGGAAATCTCGTTGCAAGTTTTGAGGGCGACCGGGATGCGCCCGCCGTGATGGTTTTTGCACACATGGACCAGCTTGGTTTTTTTGTTCGCAAAATAGAAGAGGGGGGACTGGTCCGCGTGGAACGGGTGGGCGGAGTTCCGGAGCGTGCACTGGCCTCCCAGCATGTCACGCTTTGCACAGGCGAAGGAACCGATATTGACGGAATCATAACCAACAAAAGCCACCACGCCACATCGGCGGATGACAAATACCGCGTTTTACCGGCTCCGAGCGTCTATATCGATGCCGGCTTTGGCGGCAAGTCCGAAGCCGAAGCGGCCGGTATTCGCATCGGCACCCCCGTGGTCTACAAACCCAAAGCGATCGAAATGCCCAACAACCGCATCGCCGGCACTTCCGTGGACGACCGGGCCGGCTGCGCCGTCTTGCTTGATTTGGCGCGCAAGTTTGTCGGTCGAACATCGGGGCCGACGGTCCATCTGGTGTTTTCCGTGCAGGAGGAATTCAACTTGAGAGGCGCTATGTCGGCTGCGCACGTGCTGAAACCCGACATTGCAATCCAACTGGATCTAATGCTGGCCACCGACACGCCCGACATGGAGGACCGCGGCGAGATGCGGCTGGGCGGCGGTCCGGGCATGTCGCTGTATTCATTCCACGGGCGCGGTACGTTAAACGGAGTCATACCCCACCCGAAAATGGTAGAGCTTTGCGAGGATGCCGCGGACAGCGAAGGCATAACCCTGCAACGCAGCGCGCAGACGGGAGTCCTGACGGACTTGTCCTACATACAGCAATTGGGACAGGGCGTTGCCTCCGTTGATCTCGGATTTCCCTGTCGTTACACGCATTCGAGCATGGAGATGTGCGCGCTGAGCGATTTGCACGACCTGTCGGCTTTACTGGAGGCGGCATTGAGGAGCATTAAACCCGGTTTTAATCTGACACGAGACTGAGAAAGGATTAGGTTTTGAAAGTATTTCTTGGCGTGGATATCGGCACCCATGAGTCAAAGGGAACGCTGGTGGACGAGACGGGCACGATTCTCGCCTATGCGGCGGCCCCGCACAAAATGATTGTGCCGCGGCCCGGCTGGGCCGAGCATCGCGCCGAAGAAGATTGGTGGGGCGACTTCAATGCCGTCACCAAGGAGTTGCTGGCCAAATCGAAGATTAATCCGGACGCGATTGCCTGCGTGGCCACATCCGCGATTGGCCCCTGCATGCTGCCCGTCGATGCACATGGCAAACCGTTGATAAACGCGGTGCTTTATGGCGTGGACACGCGCGCGGAAGAGGAAATCGAAATTCTAAACACGGCAATCGGGCCCGAGAGGATCATGGCAAAATGCGGCAACGCGCTGACATCACAATCCGTCGGACCGAAAATCCTGTGGTTCAAGCGCAATCATCCCGACTTGTTCGAGAAGACGGCAAAAATCTTAACCTCCACTTCGTTTCTGGTACATCGCCTGACGGGCGAGTATGTAATCGATCACTACAGCGCCGCCAATTTTAGTCCGCTTTACGATATCGAAACCCTCGACTGGACATCGGAACTCTCGGATGAAATTGTCGATCTTGAACGGCTGCCGCGACTGCTGTGGTCGGCCGACATTGCAGGACACATCACTGCGCAAGCCGCCCGGGAAACGGGTCTTTCAGAGGGCACGCCCGTAACCGCAGGCACAATTGACGCCGCCGCCGAGGCCGTGAGCGTCGGCGTGCGCCACAACGGCGACTTGATGATGATGTATGGATCGAGCATCTTCATCATCCAGGTCACCGGCGACCGCCGGGTGAACGACCCGCGTCTTTGGTATGCGCCGTGGTTGCGTGAGGGCACCCATGCCTCCATGGCGGGACTGGCGACCTCGGGAACATTAACGCATTGGTTTCGGGATCGTTTTGCGCGCGACCTTCCGAAGGACAACGCATTCGCAACCCTCGCGGAAGAGGCCGCGCAATCGACCCCGGGAGCAAACGGGCTTTTGTTCCTGCCTTATTTCTCCGGTGTGAGAACGCCGATTCATGATTCCAAGGCAAAGGGTGCGATTTTCGGACTCAATTTGACTCACTCGCGGGGGGACGTCTATCGAGCCATAATCGAGGGAATTGCGATGGGCACGGCTCATGTCATCGAAACATATCGCGATATTAATCAGGCACCGCAGCGCATCCTCGCCGTGGGCGGAGGCACGAAAAACAGGCTGTGGCTGCAGGCAACCTCGGATTTTTCCGACCTGTCGCAGATTGTAGCGGAGAAAACCATGGGTGCTTCATACGGCAACGCTTTCCTTGCGGCTTGCTCGGTCGGCATGGCAAAACCCGAGGATATAGACGACTGGAATCCCGTCAAAGAGGTAATCCCTGCCGAACGCACTTCCGTTCATGCGCACCATTATGAATTATTTCGGAAGTTTTACGAAGACAGCCGCGCCGTTGCGCATGCCCTGTAGCGGGCGTCCGGCTTTTGGGCGTCACTTCACCGCGCCTGCCGCCATGCCTTTGATGATGTAGCGTTCCAGCAAAATACCGATGATAACCAGCGGGATTATCGCGGCAAAGGAAAGAGCGGCCATCGCCCACCACGCAATGCCCTGCGAACCCGTTTGGCTGGCCACCATCACCGGCAGGGTCTTTGCCGTTGACGATGTGAGAAGCACGGCGAAAAAATATTCATTCCATGTCAGCACAAGTGACAAGATGAAGGCGGCCACCATTCCCGGCAAGGCGATCGGCAGGACGATGGTAACGAACGCGCCCCAAATCGATAACCCGTCGACCAGGGCTGCTTCTTCCAATTCCGTCGGTATGGAACTGAATTGGTCGCGCATAATCCAAATGACGATAGGCAGAACCGTCAGCGTGTAGAGCAGAATCAGCCCGATTCGCGTGTCAAGCAGCGCCAGTGATTTGTAAAGCACCAAAAAAGGCAAAGCCAAAACCACGGGCGGCAAAATCAGTTGGCTTAGAAAGAAGAAGGAGATATCGGAATTGCGCATGAAGCCGAAGCGGTAATTAAACCTCGAAAGCCCGTATGCAGCACAGCTTCCAAGCGCCACGGCAAGCAAGGACGCACTGATCGAGATTATGGTCGAATTCCAAAAGCGCTTGAGAAATTCTTCGCGCACCGTTGATACCGCGCCAATCGTTTCGGGCGACAAACCCAAAGACCGCCACCCGAGCCACTTCGGCTCGAAATCGACCCAAGGCACGATGTTCCCCTGCATGACATCGGGCGCGGCCTTGAACGCCGTCGTTATCGTCCAGAAAATCGGAAAAAGGCAAACAATCGCCCAGACAATCAGAACCGTGTAGACGAGCCCGCGGCCCAGATACCAGACCGGGCGGTAGTTCCTGTCTGCTTCACTGTCTTTGAAAATTTGCGCTGCCATTTTAATATCTGGGTTTCATCCATCGTTCGGCCAATTTCATCAGGATGGTCATTGCGATAACGATTATGACCAAATAGAAAATCGCCAGAAGCGTTCCATAGCCCACATTCGACCGGTCCCGGTATTCCCTGAAAATGAAACTGGTAACGCTATCGGTTGCCCCTCCCGGTCCGCCCGACGTTACGTTAATGATGATGTCGGCAAGTTTAAGTTTAAAGATGATCCGGATTAAAATCGCGGTGACGGATACGGGCAGCATCAACGGAAAGGTAATCTCCCAAAACCGGCGCCAGCGCGATGCGCCGTCCACTTCGGCAGCCTCGAACAATTCGCGCGGAATTGCCTGCAGGCCCGCAAGAATCATGATCATCATAAAAGGAATGAAAGTCCAGGCGTCCATCATCATAATCATGGCGCGCGCAACGGCCGCAGATCCAAAAAAGGAGGGACTGGCCCATCCGAGCCACTGCCCGACCTCGTGCGACAACATTCCGATGTAATAAAGCGGAGCGGGCAAATCCACCGACGGCTCGGCGGCAATCCAGCGGAGAAAGCGTGCAATCGGCCCGAAGCGAATTTCCAACATGGACTTGCCGACCATCCAACTCACGGCCACGGGCGAAAGCATTAACGGCAGCAAAAAAGCTACGCGGAAAAATTTGCGTGCGCGGATTTGACCGTTGAGCAAAAGCGCCAAACCGAAAGCGATGGCGTATTCCACCATGATGGCGGCCGAGTACCAGACCATGTTGCCCAACGCATTCCAATAAAACGAATCGCCCCACATCTGGCGCAAATTATCAAGACCGTTGAATTGCCGGCCGTCGGGAGAAGAAAGGTTCCAGTCCGAAAAGGCTATTACGAACCCGAACAAGAGCGGGAACACCACCATGGAGATTACAAAAAGGGCCGCGGGAAGCACAAACAAGGTGCGCTTTCCATGCTCGCCCCGAATCATCACTTGCGAAGCACAAAGACATGTCGACCACAAGAGATAAGCGTAAAGCGAAGGACGCCACGTCTCAAACCCCAGGGACAAATATCCGATGCCATCAAGGGTTTGCAACAGCATGACCGCAACCAAAAGCGCGGCCGATACCCACACGATTCCGCTGCCCCACCTGCGCCGCGTGCGGGAAATGTGATCCGCCGTGACGACGTGTAACTTACCGCCCTCTTCGCCGCTCATTGCGTGTTCGCCAAAACAAAAGCGGACTCAACGACAACGCGCCGCTTCGGCCGTCAGCCGAAAACAACGGCAACGCCCCGCGTTCGCCCTGCCACAAAAACCGAAATCAAAAGGAAATTCGGCCGGTAAACAAATGCCGGCCGAATGATTCCGTTTTTCAGAGACCCAGCGCGGCCCGGTAGAGGGCAATCTGGCTCTCCCGGCCGATCTGGTCGGTAATGCCTTCCCACGCGGCCGCGATTGCATCGGCGGTCTCCTGGGCCGAACCGTACTGACCCGCGTAGCCCTTCGCCAATTCGTCTTCCGCAACGGAATAATACTGGAAGATTCCGGGAATACGCGGTTCGATCGCGGCATTCGGGTGGTTGTAACTATCCGCATTCGAGCCGAGATAATCCTCGATGTAGTCGCGGTCATATCCCGCAGCCTCCCATTCATCGTAAATGAAGTGGGAGTTCCGATAGGGCTGGAAGCCGGACGGATAAGCGGACGTCCACAACGAGATATCCTTGCCGCCGAGGTGGGCCGCAGCCGACCATGCCGCTTTACGCTTGCGCGCATCGCCCTGCACCCGCCTCGTTACGTAGATGCCCCAGCCGATATAGGCCATGTTGGGCGCCTCGTTGTAGGTATCCTCCCATCTGCCCGTCCTGGAATTGTAGACGCGATCGGACCCGGGATTAATGCCGAAGCCCACGACATCGCCGACCACCGAGGTATCGGAAGTGCGCGCACTGGAACCGATGTCTCCCCACCACATGAGCATGGAACCGGTGCCCGCCAGGAATTGCTGGAATCCCGTAGTGCCGGGGTCGGCGTTAATCTGGTCCGCCGGATAGGCGCCGGGCGTGTTGATGAGATCCATCACGTCCTGGATGGCCTGCACCCAGGCGGGGTTGTTTACCCGCGGGGCCATCGTGTCGGGATCAAAGAGCCATGCGGGATCATCGGGATGCTTCGCATAGGCGGCGGCGCGGTTCTCAAGGAAGTAGAACCCGAAGCCGCCCCAGCCCTTTAACGGATCGAGATAGCCGTGCGCGGGCAGTCCGGTGAGCGGGTCCACCTTGCCCGCCAACGCCTTTGTAACTTCGTTGACCTGCTGCCACGTGCGCGGAACTTCGGAACCACCGATGGCGCCGGCGCCGAAATAATCCTTACGGTAGCAGAAAGTGTGGCAATCACCGTCAATCGTAATTCGATAGGTTTTGCCGTCCCATGTGCCGACGGGCGGCTTCAGGTAGTCCACAAGGTCATCGGATTCGATTTGATCCGCAACCCAGTCGGGCATTTCATCGAGCAAGCCCTTGCCCGCCGTCTCACCTTCGAAAGGCGCGCCCATCTCGATGATGTCAAAGTCAACCGTGCCGGTCGCAATCGCCTGTTGAAGACGGGGGTTGTAGTCGGCCTGCGCGAGATCGATCCAATTAATCTTTGCGCCCGTGTAGGCCTCCCACGGCTTTAGAAATCCACGGAACAGGAAATTGTGCAGGTTTTGGTTGTTCAAGCCCAGGAAGGTCAACTCGACCCCTTCGAACTCTCCCTGTGCAATCCTGTCACGGGTGGCGCCCAGGCACAACTCGCCGACGCGCTGCCAGTCGGCATCCGTGGGCGAGCCTTTTCCGACTCCCGGGATGCCCAAAATTTCCGCGCGCAAATGCGAGGAAGCCTGCGCCGCCGTAACGGCCATGGTCGAATTAACCATGCCTCCGACAGCAGCCATTGCACCGGCGCTTGCCGCTCCCTTGAGTAGATTGCGACGACTCATTTGCGCCGAAACAATCGCTTTATAAGTTTCAATTTTCATGGTGCTCTCTTCTCCTTCGACGTTCTACGTCTTGTGTATTTGTCGACCGGCCCGTTCCGCTTCCGCGAAAATTCCTTGATTGTAAACCGGCTGCCTGATTGTCGCAGAGGGGGCAAATTGAGTCAATACTTCCGGGACATGCGGCGCTTCCGTAATTCCTTGGAAAACACCTTTGCGAATCACACAACAAAGCAAATTCCGCGAAGGAACGGCAACGGACAAACACCTAAATAAAATTACCTGAATTCAACAAGTTATGATGATTCGCAAAACTTTCCGCTGCGACTCTCCCGTTCAGAAACAGACCGCCCGCATGCCCGTTTTCACAAAAACATTCGACCGCGCCGCCGTCACGGCAAAAAACCGCTGCAGTAAATCTCGCAGACAAAAACGGAATCACCGTCTCCGCTCGAACGACTCGTCAACGCAGTCCCGCCAGCCAAAACAAGCGCGTCGAAAACAACGCGCCTTAATTCCCCTTCGCAATTAAAAAACGCCACCGATCTGGAATGAAAATTTCTTCAAGATTTTAGCAGCGACAATTCCGCGACATCGAACATCAACCCGGCTTCGAAAAAATTTCGCTCGAGGGTCGAACATGCCTGAAGACAACAACGCCGATGCCGGCAACGCAAACAAAAAACAATGAAGCAGAAACAACGCGCGATGCAAAATTCGTCAATGCAACACCCCCTTCCTTCTTGCCCGCGTCGGCAAGGAAACCCCCTCCGAACCGCAATTTCGGGCAACATTTCCGCCTCCGGCATGCATTCTCCTCCTCAAATTCGGTAAAAATATGACAAAACTTTCAAAAAATCCCCACCAAACCGCTTCAATAAAGGCTTCTGCCCGAGATTTCATCTTGACGGATGCACATAAATACCTGTATTGATTCGATTACCTCTGGCGCCAATATCATCGCTCGGGGCGAACTCTTTATCTTTCACATCGCAACATTTGGGATATATAGAATGAGCAAAACAGACCTAATCAGCAATGTCGCAACAAAGGAAAACATTTCAAAGGCCGAAGCCAAACGGCTCGTTGAAACCGTACTCGGCGAAATCGAGAACGGCCTCAAGAGTCTTCGGAAGACGCCCGATGAGACATACAACATCGGAAACTTTGGAACTTTCTACATTACGACACGCAAAGCTCGAACGGGCATCAACCCGCGCACGCAGGAGCCCATCGAAATCAAGGCTTCCAAAAATCTCCGCTTCCGTCCATACGCCCAGCTCAAGCGCTCGGCAGGTTGCTAACAGCCGCGCAAGATAGAAGCAAACAACAAGACATCCTCCACCCCGGATAGATCCGGGACCGGCGCGGAAGCATGCGCGCCGGGGAGGTGTCTTTCTCCTCTCTTTCCCAAACGCGCCGAAGACAGACTCGGCGAAATCATCAAGGCCGCGCCGTCGCTGGCGGACGTACTGGAGTCCACGCAGACGCGTGAACTCATGCTCTCGATTCTGGGCGCCTCGCCGTTCCTCTGGCGAATTGCATCCGCCGAATCACAGGCCCTCGCTGACTTCCTGCGCGCCGACAACAAGCCCGAAACCGAACGCGTCTTTCGCGTGTTGCTTAAAGATGCACGCGATGCCCTCGGCTCAACCGAACGCAACCAGTTGATGATGCGGCTGCGCGAGATTCGCAGACGCGCAGCCCTGCTCGTCGCTCTCGCCGATATGCGGAACATCTGGAACCTCGAGGAAGTCACCGACGCACTCAGCCGTTTCGCAGACACTACCATCGAAACGAGCCTCTCCTGGCTGTTGAACGATGCACTCCGGCGCGGCGACCTCGTCGAGGCGACCCCGGCGCAAAACTGCGCGCTTACAATCATCGGGATGGGAAAATACGGATCACGCGAACTGAACTATTCCAGCGACATCGATATCATTGCGCTCTTCGAGCCCGGCAAGGCGCCTCTCGCCGAACACGTCAACGAAAAAAACTTCTTCATACGCACCACCCGCGACCTCGCCGCCATCCTCAACACGCCGACTTCGTTGGGGCATGTCTTCCGGGTCGACCTGCGTCTGCGTCCGGATGCGGGTTCCTCCGCCGTTGCCATTTCCATACCCGCGGCCGAGAGCTACTACGAAAGCATTGGACGAAACTGGGAACGCGCCGCATTTATCAAGGCAAGCGTCGCAGGCGGGGACAAAGATATCGGCATAGACTTTCTCGAGACCCTGCGACCCTTCGTCTGGCGCAAACTCCTTGATGCAGACACCATTCATGACATCCACACAATGAAAGAACAAACCCACGCGCTCAAACGCGCACGTGACGCCGCATCCGGGCTGGGATACGACATCAAACGGGGCGCCGGAGGCATACGCGCCATCGAATTCTTCGTCCAGGCACAGCAACTCATCGCCGGCGGCAAGGACGAATCCCTGCGCTCGAGAACAACCTGCGGCGGACTCGAATCCCTGCTGCGGGCGGGATGGATCGATTCTGAAACCGCAAACAAGCTCATCGAGCAATACCATTTCCTTCGAATGCTCGAACACCGAATCCAAATGATCAACGACGAACAAACACATGCGCTTCCTCGAAGCACCGAAGAGATGGATTCGCTCGCTCGCTTTTCCGGTTACAAAAACGGCGCGGATTTGTGGCGCGATGTCTCCGGACGACTCGACGAAGTCGAACGCCTGGTCTCCGGATTATTCTTGAAAAAAACCGGCAAAAAAGAAAAACCCCCCGAACTCGTTTTTCCCGCCCTCGAAGACGACCCATACACTTTGGAAAGACTCCAAGCCATGGGATTTGCCGATACCGGGAAAATTTCAAGCATCGTGCGCGAGTGGAGTCACGGGAAAATGCCTGCGGCCACATCCGAGCACAATAGAAACCTGCTCGCCAAACTCCTCCCTGTGATCCTCAAAACCGCCGCATCCAACACCGACCCCGACGCAAGCATCGCAAACTTCGACACCCTTTTGCGCGCACTGCCCGCCGAAGTTCAACCTTTCTTCCTGTTCGACGCAAACCCGAGAATCCTGACTTTCCTCATGCAAATCTGCAGCTCGGCCCCGCGGCTCGCAAACTATCTTGAACATAATATCTCCGCATTCGATAGCCTCATTACCCCCGACGAACTTCCCGATGCGGGAGAACTTCTCGAAAGTTTCAAAGTCCGGCTCAAAAGCGCAAACAGTTTCGATGCCAAACTCGACGCGTTACGTGAGCGGGTCTACGAAGAACGTTTTCGGCTAGGCATGCAATTGCTCGCATCGAAACTCACGCCGCGACATGCCGGACAGCTTTACGCTGATCTCGGCTGCACCGTCATCCAAACCATTGAGCCCCTCGTCGTCGAAGAAGAAACGCAGACGCTTCGAGAAAAATCATCGAGCGAAAACGCTGCCGTAGAAACACCCATAGTCGTTGCAATGGGAAAACTGGGAAGCGGAGAAATGTCGCCGGAATCCGACCTCGACATCATCATCCTTCACGACAGCGACGGCGACGACTCCACCTGGTTTCAACGGGTCACCCAGAAGCTTATTAGCGCATTGAGCATACCGACCGTCGGCGGCAAACTCTTCAGCGTCGATATGCGACTGCGCCCGTTTGGAGCATCCGGATCTATCGTTACTTCCATCGAACGCTTCCGCGAGTATCAACGCGACCACGCCTGGACGTGGGAACATATGGCTCTCACGCGCGCTATGCCCCTGACCGGGGCGAAACGCTCGCAACAACGAATCAAGGACGCCATCAACGAAGTGCTTTGCCGGCGCCGCAATCCCGCTTTGCTTGCCGCGGATGTCTCCGATATGCGTGAGCGAATCCAAAAAGAAAACCCAAGCACCAACCCCTGGGAACTCAAACGCGTACGCGGTGGTCTTATCGATATGGAATTCATCAGCCAGTACATCCAGCTCGCACACGCACACGACACTCCACAAGTCCTGGTGCGCAACAACCGCGATGCTTTCGAACGTTTTGCCGAACTCGAGGTACTCGGCGCAAGTGAGAGCGATTTGCTCAAACGGCACTGGGATCTGCTCCATGCGCTCACCCATACACTCCAAATCTGCATTGAGGGCAAGGTCCGCGCCGGTGAAATCCCCGAAGAGTTCCGTCAACTGCTCGCGCATGCGGGCGAAGTCGAGAATTTCGATGAACTCAACCGCAAACTCGTTGACTCACAAAAACAAGTGCATCGTCTCTTCGAAAAAACGATTGTCGCAGCGAAATAATCAAGGAAAAGACCAACAACGCAGGTGCTGCACATCCCCTTCCGTGCTGACGGACGCGAGATAAAGCCCGCCTTCCCGCCCGAACCAGGAGACGTCGCGAGTCTTGAACCTTTGCATTGAGGGCTGCAGCATCTTTCTCTTCGCGCCGAGTAACTGTAAGCCGTAACCCGATGCCTTTGACAACGACTCAAAGCGGCTCCAAAGCCGCAGAAATTCTTCATCGCGCTTTTTCGAATCCAATTGTTCGAGTTGCCTGCATTGTTCGGGAGAAAAATATCGACGCGCAATCTTCACCAATTTGGGAACCGGACGCATCCGTTCCACATCAACACCGATGTCACGCCCGAGGGCGATTGCAACCAAAGCTATCGAGCCACTTCGAGACACGTTGAAGCGAAGGTCCCGGGCGTTGCCTTGCCGGTGCGCGAGATTCGGCTTGCCGTGCGCGCCGACATCCAAAACAACATCCCCGGGCGAACACTCCAAATACGCCCCCAGCAACAATCGCGACACGCTCCGCGACAATCCGCGCTCCCCCGGCGTCGCCTCGGCGGGAGGCAGGAGACTTAGCAAGACGCTTTCATGCGCATACAACGCGCGTAAATCCACACGCCAGACGTCCAGCATCGAAGCCGCAAGACTCGAGCCCGCATGGAACACGGCCGGCAGCACTCCGGCATCGCCGCGAAAATCTTCCATCGCAATCAAAACTTTTTATGTATAATCACACGACACGGGGCCGTAGCTCAGTTGGGAGAGCGCGACGTTCGCAACGTCGAGGTCAGGGGTTCGATCCCCCTCGGCTCCACCATCCCCCATTTCAGTAGCG
>JAPOUT010000050.1 GCA_026708545.1 Hyphomicrobiales bacterium | reverse complement strand
TTCCGCAAGAATGCGCCGCATGGTTTCCCCCACGCGCAATTGCCGAACGCCTGCGTTACTCGAACGGGAAAAAGTTGCATTGGAACGTCTCATTGTTTTACAAGGGGATTATATACCTTTTGACTCAGATGCCCGATTCGCCCTGATTTCCCTATAATATCCCTTTATTACTGAATTGTCCCCTTAGTCATGCTGAATTGCCCCTACCGCTTCCTATACAACGCACATCAAAGTCATCCGCCTGTTCGGACTGATTATTCTGCTTGACAACCTGTAAAGGAATTTACATGTAATTCGCAGTTGGCTAGACAACTCGGCTGAAAGCCTAGCATGTAACAGGGTTTACTTCCAAAAAAACCAATTAAACTCAAAACTCTCGCTACACGCGGAACTTTGGAGTGTTCTGTCTGGTTAACTGCGAATTACATGAATTTACAGCCCACTTCATTAGCGCGTTTATATAATGTTTCAAAATTTTTTTAAGACTTTCGTTGGCGGGATTCCGCTTTCTGTACCGTTTTACGGATTTACGGGTTGCTTCCAACATCTGCTTGGGGAGTCTTTTGCTCACGCTTACAATTAGAAGTATTGATATTTTCTGGGCAATGAATGTTATCACTCGAGTGTTTTGGAATTTTACCAACTTGAGACGAGGAATTTGATGTCACATAAAATGAATAAAGAAATAGAAATCCACCAACCATTAAAAGAGGAACACCAAAAGTTACAGTCCATGAGACTATAAATTTTTGGCACCGATTAAATCCAATAAATTCAGCCAGTCCTCGATATTCTAAATTGCTCTTTTCAGGAGGACCCAAATTGTCACTTTTAGAATCTCCTTGTCAATCATACAAATAACGTGCATCAAACTCTTCTTTAATTAACGAATTGCTTATCACGCTTTCTCCCTTGTCTTTAGTTCTTCTCCATGCTCCTTCAGACCAATGGCTAATCCCTATTAGTTTGTATGGATTAAAATGTCCCCATCTATCATACGCATCTTTTAAATGCCTAACATGGGATTCAAAGTCTGGTTTTACAGGTTTAAGCGTCTTTTCATCCATTATTGAAACAATGTCATCAAATGCTTCCATTTTGACAGAAGTTCTATCGTAATCCTTTAACCTTCTATAAAGTATATCAATGGCCGGTCCATATTCCCAAGTCAAAAAATTTTCCTGGACTAATGGATTATCACGACCATACTCGCCGATGTATATCATGTTGGCAAAATACAGAAGTTTTTGAACTTTTAAATTAGACAACCCCTCACCCCTCTTACCAGCCAATTGAACGAGGGTCTTTGCTCCCTGAAAACATGTAATTGATTCCATCATACACTCCCAATCGATATTTAGTAATCTCAAGATTACATCCCTATCGTTGTTTAAAACCAATCAGACCCTATTTGCCTACCCTACGTGTTGTGATTTGAGGCCATCAAGTTGAGTCAAAAGGTATATAATCCCCTTCTATAAAGGACGAAAACCATCGAAGGTTAAGCCAGTTCGCGCTCAACCTCCTTGACATCGAAGCATTCGATGACATCGCCTTGTGCGAATTCCTGAAAGCCCTCGAACGCCATGCCGCATTCCTGCCCGGCAACGACCTCGCGCACCTCGTCCTTGAAGCGGCGCAGGCTCGAAAGCCCTCCCTCGAACAACACTTCACCGTTGCGCATCACTCGAACCCTCGCGCCGCGGCGAACCTGTCCGTCCTCGACGCGGCAGCCCGCGACCTTGCCCATTTTGGAAATATCAAATATCTCGAGCACCTTGCCTTCGCCGAGGCGGGTTTCTTCGAGGTGGGGCGAGAGCATGCCTTTCAACGCCGCGCGAACGTCATCAACCAAATTGTAAATCACCGAATAGCGGCGAACCTCCACGCCCATGCGTCCGGCCGACACCCTTGCCGGCGCGCCCACACGGACGTTAAAGCCCAAAATCATCGCCTTCGAAGTCGCCGCCAGGGCAACGTCCGACTCGCTCACGTCGCCGACGCCGGAATAAACCACCCGAACCTTCACCTCGTCGTGCGCTTCCAGGCTTCCAATCAATTGCGAGACCGCCTCCGCCGAGCCTTGAACGTCCGCCTTCACCAAAACGGTAAGTTCCTCTATCTCCGCCTTGCGGGTGCGCTCCATCAGTTCCTCCATCGCATTTCCGCCGCGCACGACGCTTCCCATGCGTGATTCGTTCTGCTTGCGCTGGCGATATTCGACAATCTCGCGCGCTTTCGCTTCGTCCGGCAGCACCGTGAAAAGATCCCCCGCATCCGGCGTGCCGTTCAAACCCATCACCTCCACGGGCACCGAGGGCCCCGCCTCTTTCACCTGCTTGCCCCTGTCATCAAGCAGCGCGCGAACCCGTCCCCATTGCGCGCCCGCAACGAAGGTGTCGCCGACATGAAGCCGTCCCTGCTGCACCAAAAGCGTCGCCATATGGCCGCGCCCGTGCTCCATCCGGGCCTCCAGAACAACTCCCGCCGCGAGACAGTCCGACGCCGCGCGCAATTCCATCAGCTCCGCCTGCAGGCCTATCGCCTCGAGGAGTTTGTCCATGCCTTCGCCCGTCTTTGCCGACAAGGCGACGCTCAAAACATCGCCGCCCATCTCTTCCGTGATCACTTCGTGGCGCAGCAAATCCTGGCGAACCTTGTCGGCGTCCGCGCCGGGCTTGTCGATCTTGTTAATCGCGACGATTGTCGGAACCTTCGCTTCGCGGGCATGCCGTATCGCCTCTTCCGTCTGCGGCATCACGCCGTCATCGGCGGCAACGACCAGCACGACGATGTCCGTGAGCCTTGCGCCCCGCGCACGCATTGCCGCAAAAGCGGCATGCCCGGGCGTGTCCAGAAAGGTCACCACTCCGCCGCCCGGCACGACGACGCGATAGGCTCCAATGTGCTGCGTGATGCCTCCGCTCTCCTTGGCGGCAACATCGCTTTTGCGCAACAAATCCAGCAGCGAGGTTTTGCCGTGGTCCACATGACCCATCACCGTGACAACGGGCGCCCGCGGCTCCCGCGCGGCATCCGTCTCGCGCAACGACCCGAGGATGTCTTCAACATCCGACTCCGCAACGCGCTTGACCGTATGGCCGAGTTCCTCCGCGATCAATTGCGCCGTGTCGCTGTCGATGACATCGGTCATCTTCGCCATCGTCCCCTGCTGCATTAAAATCTTAATGACATCCACGGCGCGTTCCGCCATGCGGTTCGCCAGTTCCTGGATTGTTATCCGCTCCGGTATCACAACCTCGCGCGAAACCTTCTTTGCGGGCTGGGCAGGCTGGGCGTTGCGCGCACGTCCGCGCTCCTGCTGCCTGCGTATCGCCGCGAGCGAACGCTGCCGCTCGTCATCCGCCAACGCATTCGAAAGCGTAAGCTTGCCGCTCGAGCGTCCGCGGGACTCTCCCATGCGGCGGCGGGGCTGCTGCCGGTTCGGCGAATCCCCGCCGCGGCCGCCGCGCTTGCCCCCCGGACGCGCCTCGCCTTGACGTTCGCCTTCCTGGGAAGGCGTCGTCTCGGCATCGGTGACATCCAGGCGGCGCTGGGCCTCTGTTTCGGCGAGGCGGCGCTCGGCGTCCTCCGCATCGCGGCGCACGCGGTCTTCCTCGAGCTTGGCACGATTTTCCTCCGCTTCCTTCCGGCGGCGGAGTTCGTCTTCCTCCGCCTGCTGCGCCCGCTCGCGCGCCTCCCGGCGCTCCCGCTCCTCGCGCTCGCGCGCCTGCTCCAACGCCTTGCTGCGCGCCTCCTTCTCCTCTTCCGTCAATGTGCGCAGAATCAATCCGCCTGCAGAGGCTCGCGCCGACTTTGCCCCCGAGTCCCTGGATGTTTCCCTCTTCGCTTCCCTGCCGGCAGTCTTCGTGGCGGTTTTGGCAGCTGTTTTGGCTGCGGTCTTGGCGGTCGTTCTGGTTGCGGTCTTGGCGGCGGTTTCCGCTTTGCCCCCGGCCGCCGCGGATTCTACCGCCGGTTTGCCCGTTTGCGTCGCGGGCTTCTCGTCCGACGCCCCCGTGCGCGGACGTTTGCGCTCGACAACAACCTGCTTCGTGCGCCCGTGCGAGAAACTCTGGCGCACATGTCCGGTTTCCACGCGCTGCCGTCTCGCACCGCCCTTTTCGCCACTCTTGCTACTCATCGTCTACCTGTGACGCCTAACTCCGGGAGCCGTCCTCTTCCAGCCAGCCCGCAGCCCTGCGCGCCTCCATGATCAACCCCTCGGCCGCCTCGGCGGTTACATCCATTCCTTCGAAGATGCCTTCCTGGCGGACGTTCTTTTCATCCCATCCCATTAAATCATCCGTGGCACAGCCCGCCAAATCCTCAACGCTTGCGATGCCGCCGCGGCTCAAGGCCGAGAGCATCGAATCGTTCATGCCGGAAATCTCCCGCAACGCATCATCAACGGCAACTCCAGACTCTCCGCCTTCCCCTTCAGCGGCGCCTTC
>JAPOUT010000130.1 GCA_026708545.1 Hyphomicrobiales bacterium | reverse complement strand
GATGACCTGCGCGGGCCCGCTCGGCTGGGTTTCCGACATCCGCGGCTACCGCTACGAGGCGCGCCATCCCGACGGCGGCGCGCCGTGGCCGCCCATTCCCCCGAGCCTGCTGCGCCTCTGGGACGCGCTAACGGGCTATCCCGCCCCGCCGGAATGCTGCCTGGTGAATTTTTACCGCGGCAAACACGCGCGCATGGGACTGCACCAGGACAGGGACGAGGAGGCGATGGACGCTCCCGTCGTTTCCGTCTCGCTGGGGGACACGGCCACCTTCCGGCTGCGCATGGAGAACCAGAAGCAGTCGCGCTCGTGGCGGCTGCATTCGGGCGACGTGGTCGTGCTCGGCGGGAAGTCGCGCCGCGCCTTTCACGGCATCGACAGGATCTTTCCCTCAAGTTCGAATCTGCTGGGAGAAAAGGGTGGGCGCGTCAATCTCACCCTGCGGCGAGTCCACCGTCCCCTATGAGCATTGAAGTATGAGCGTTGAAGTATGAGCGTTGAAGTATGAGCGTTGAAGCGAAATTGTATCGGTAAATCGAAGGATTGTATGCCAGAGAGGAACGTTCATGATGGTCATTGGGATTATCGATGACATGGGGAACGCAGTCACGGAGGTTTGGCAATTCGCATCCCGCGACTCCGCAAGAAGCCGAGGGTAAGTGACTGAATTCTACGCCATGCGTGAGTTTTTTCAATTTTTTGAATCAGGTGATTCAAGGGTTGTAGCGTTGGCGGGTAGATATTATCTTAATGACGTGGGACAAATGAGCGCGACTGAAACCAAAAGGTAGGAAACGAAAAATGTTGGAAACTGCATATACATTGTTGAAAATCAGTGGTTGTGTCGTAGGCTATGAAATATCCAAATGGGGGGTTTTGTCTGTTATTGAAATTATTGTTTAGGGCGTTATGTAGGTATAAAGGCCCGATATCATATTTTTGTAAGTTCGGCTTTGCCCTGAGTTTGTCAGAATCAACGGGGACACTGAAGTAATTGGAAACGATGGGAATTTTGGCGGGGTGTTGGCATGGCTTGTTTTTGTGCTGTCGTATTATTTGTTGTTGAGGAATGTCCCAAAGATCAAGATTCCGTCAAATAATGGGAAATGACGGGGTTTTCGTCCCTGTGGCACTTTCGTATATAATCCCTTTACTTGAAAACATTATGTTCTCTTTGACGAGAATCTATAAAAGCGTCGAGCTTGTTGCCGACCGATGATATTCGACCCGACAAATACCATACGCCACCCATCACGGTTACCAGCGTGGTGATTATAATTGCCATTGTTTCTATCAGCATTTTTCCTCCTGTAAGGCATCGCAACCAAGGGACCGTGAATTCGATTCCCTCCGAGCTAACTCAAACGCCTCGGGATGTTCGCTTGCCGCTTTCATGTCTCCGACGGAATCAGGCGGTGCGTTTCCGATAGGCTTCTCTGACCGACTTTCCGAGATCTTGCGCCGCTTGCTCATTCTTTGTTCCCCGGGTCTGTTCTTCTAATTCGGAAACCCCGGTGTGAAGGGCCTCCCACAAAGCGGAACCAACCTCCTCGTAGGCAATTCGGATATCTTCCCAAGGGTCATCTTCGTCCCCAGCAGGATATGGAGAGAAGGTAGCCATGTATCCTTGAAAATACGCATCTTCTTGTAGCTTTCTCATAATGATTCCCTTTTCCGTTTTCCGGCCAGGACGGCCTTTTCCGGTCCAACCAGCAACACATAATGGTTGCACTCCAACAGGTAGCATACAGCACGTCATACCCGATGTGTAACACATGAGGCAATTATGGCCGGGAATTGGTGGAATTTGGGCAAAAACCGGGAAATTTTCGAAATACTTTGTCGGCATCATGTTTCTTAAAACCGCAGTGAAAAAGTCGCGGAAACTCGTGAAGCAGCCAGAAGAGCGTTGAAAGTAAAAGAAGGCAGGGTTCAGAGACCGAGAAAATAGTTTGATGAGACAATCGGGATTTAAAAAAAGCTTTGCCCCGGGCGCATGCTTAAGCAGAGGCGGGTCCGGAGCTTACGGCGCCAATATGGCAAGAAACGGAAGGGATGTCAATGTCGACCCGTGGGGCGGGGCAATTCTTGACGCGATTGAAGTTGCGTTTTCGGCTGTTCGATTTGCAAAAGGATTATAGAACGATACTCGCTCTAACAATCATGCTTAAACACACAAGACCCTCCGAAACCCCGCGCCATACCTTCGGTTTCAAAGATTTTATCTTGAATTGGCATTACCACGGACAATTGCACCACACCTGTCACAGAATCTCTGTCTAAAATGTCTTTCCAACACGTAAATTATATTCGAAATATAAGCCACCGGTTTGGCAGCGGCCAAGCCTTTAACCTCATACTTAAGGGGAGGAAACGACATCATCGACTCCCCAAACATTGCGGTCATTCCACAAATTACGCTGATTGACAATAGATACCAAGATATAATGAATCTCGTCAAGTAAGCACCAATGCCCCAATAACCAACAAAACGCTGATAGCAAACACGATATTTTCTACCATCTTCATTCTCCTTCGGTTTGTTGTTCCAGTTACGGTCGATTCAGACTCCCACCAGTATATAGGTGATTCGCATCCTTCACAACACCTCCCCCTACATAGGAATCAATTTTTAAACCTTCGAGTCTAGTTTGTCAAGCCCCGGTTTTAGGCGGTTAACCCCCTTTTATAGGGAGGTTCTTTAGTTAAGTAACCGAATCGTTTCTAAACCCTATATGTGACTGATTCCATGGCTGACGAAAAAAAAAAAAAAAAGATCTTGACTCTAGGTGGATTTCGGGTTGGCTTTGTCCTATTGAAACTGGAGATAGAGGAAGGAGATTAGTTAAAGGTGTGACTTGACTGATTCGATAAGCGAGAACAGGTACGGCTCCTAGAAGCTCGGGATGAGAGACGCTAAAACAAATGAGGCACAGATTTCCAAAACCTATGGCTCGGCGTTTCGACTTTTCGTCGACATTTTTCAGTGCCGTTGAAGTCTCCCGCAAGGGGGTGCCGAAGGGTAAATAGGAAATCCCTTCGGCTTTTTTATGCGGGCGTGGCGGAATTGGTAGACGCTAGCTTCTGAAAAAAGTCAGGGGAAACCCGTGGGGGTTCGAGCCCCCCGCCGCATGTGAGAACCCCTTGGACGGAAGTGGCGGGACAGATAATCCTGATAGAAATCGCCCCACCACCGATTGGTTCATAGATTTCAGATATACGCGGTTCGCCTTACAGGCCAATCGGCAACAGCATTTCAAGCCCGTTTTTTGGTTACTTAAATAAGTAACCCCCCTATTTAGACTATATGAATCATTTTGTCAAGTGACTTTTAGGCGTATTGGCCACTAATATCGCTCCTCTTTGGTACGGGGTCTCCGACGAATCCGCCATCCTTCCGGAGACGTTCAAAAGGTGTGATACCTTCCGGGTCCATTGCCAATTCCAGCAGAGCACCGCTCTTTGACGCGCACGCGCGCTCGAAGGCCTCCTCAAAAGCGCCTGTCTCATCAATGCGCTCGGCATGAAAACCATAGGCGCGCGCAAGCGCGACAAAGTCGGGATTCTCGATCTTCGTGCCGCTGACACGTCCGGGAAAGCGGCGTTCCTGGTGCATTCGAATGGTGCCGTACATGTCGTTGCGCAACAGCAGTATCACCGGAGCTGCGTGCAGTTGCGCCGCGCTTGCCAGTTCTTGCGAAGTCATCTGCAGGTCGCCGTCGCCAGCAAAGCACAAGACCAGGCGGTCGGGATTGAGAAGTTTAGCGGCAATCGCCGCAGGCAGGCCGTAGCCCATGATTCCGTTTTGTGGCGCCAGCAGCCGCGCCTTCTCCCCGTAGAGTAAAAACTTGTTCGGCCAGGAGGCGAAGTTTCCCGCGCCGTTGGTGACGATGACATCGGCGGGCAGGCGTTCACGAAGCCATGCCGTAACGATTCCCATATCCAGCCGCCCGGGCTGTTTAGGACAATCAAGCCTTGCAAGAAATTCGCCGCGCAGTCGCCCGCACCAGGATTTTCGCGCATCGAAGTCTCCCTTGAGGTTTTCGTTTGCAAGGGCTTCGAGGAAGGGTTTCGGCGAGGCGTGAATCGAGAGTTCCCCCTGGTAGATTTTTCCAAGTTCCGCGCTGTCCGGGTGGACGTGTATCAGCCGTTGCGAGGGAAGGGGGCATTGCAGCAGCCGGTAATTGTCCGTGCTGATTTCCCCGAAGCGCACCCCGAGCGCGAGGATGACGTCGGCGTTTTTAAATGCGCGGCGCATTCCTTCCGGCATGCCGACGCCGGCATCGCCGACATAACAGGCGGAGTAATTGTCCATCAAATCATGGCGGCGAAAGGAAACTGCAACCGGCAGGGCGTTCGCCTCGGCGAATGCGCGCAGGCACTTGCGCGCATTCCCATTCCATCCGCCGCCTCCGGCAAAGAGCAGGGGAGTCTTTGCGCTCTCCAATATTTCCTTCGCTTTCGCCAGGCCGGAAGGCTCCGGTCCGGGAGGGCAGAATTGCGCCGGTGCCGCAGCCTCCGTCTGCGCGTCGACTTCCTCGTAGAGCATGTCTTCGGGCAGGGAAACCACCACGGGCCCGGGGCGTCCCTGCATTGCGGTTGCGTATGCGCGCGCAATGGTTTCGGGGATGCGCCG
>JAPOUT010000004.1 GCA_026708545.1 Hyphomicrobiales bacterium | reverse complement strand
TGTTTTGTCATTGCTGATCCTTTGTGGACAGTGGGAATAGACGTTGAGATACCAGTGCAGGGAGAGGCGCTGGATGCCATTTTAGGTCTTACCTTGACAGAGGTAGAGTACTCCTTAATCATGCGTTTGAATTGGATCGCCTAACATTGTTGCATCGGGAACGACCCCCAGTCCCGGGACGCTTGGCGGCGTGGCAACGCCATCAACGTTACGCGCGCCTTGTCCGGAAACGGGATCGAGTGTCAGATGATAGTGGCACAACCAGCTGTCCATTCGATTTTCCCGCGGCGTTGCGGATGCGAGATGGATGGCGGTGGTATCCGCCAACGCCGAGCCTCCGGTATCCTCAACGTGTATCTTCCAACCAATCGATACGGCGAAGTCGCGTGCTTGCAAACACCGCGTCAATCCGCCCAAACGATTGGGTTTGATCTTGAGACCGGCACAGGCATCCAGTTTCCATGCACGAAGATGATCGCCAAAGTTATGTAAACACTCATCCAGCAACACGGGTTGGCGAACCTTGCCGGCAACGTAGGCGCATTGCTCGAGAGTTTCGCAAGGCTGCTCCACCCAGCTCAACGTGTCGGTGACAGAATTGAGAACCTGCAATGCAACCGAGGGCATCCACGCGCGGTTGATGTCGTAAGTGATGTTCTCGCCCGCCAGCCGCGCCGCGCCGATGGCTTCGATGCGCTCGATGTCTTCGCGGGGATCACCGCCGCCCAGTTTCGCTGAATGCGTTCGGTAACCAAATGCGCGAGCCTCTTCGATACGCGCAATCATTTCCGAAGGCGTGCCTGTCGATATTGAACTGTTTACATGGACGCCATCGGCAACACTCCCTCCCAGCAGCATCCACAAAGGCATATTGGCGGATTGCCCGAAAATGTCCCAGCATGCCATGTCCAAAGGCGACTTCGCCGAGGCATGTCCGGGCAAGCGCAAATCCATCAGCCTGTTGATGTGTGCGAGGGCCCGAGGGTCTTGACCGATGAGGGCGGGGGCGAGTCTTTCGATGCCGGCGCGGATGCCCCGGGCATGCGCGGGCAGGTAGGCATCGCCCCACGGGCAACCCTCGCCCCAGCCGACCAGTCCCGCATCCGTATCCATGCGCACAAAGGTCGAATCCAATGATTCCACCAGCAACCGTCCGCCCGAGTAGGAATAGGGCGCCTTCAAGGGCAACTCAAGGCGATAAACGCTTATGCGCGTGATTCTCATAATCCCAAGACTAGCGCGCAGGCATAATCGCGCAAGGCTTCCCTTTTGCTGCGGTTTCGACTATACTGGTGTGAAGTTTCAGAACGTATCGTTAACAAAGGGCACGATCATGTTGGATGTCTCCTCATGGACGCCGGATTCCTGGCGGACCAAGCCTGCAAGGCAGATGCCGGAATACCCCGATTCCAAATACTTGGGCGAGATAGAATCACAACTCGGGAATTTCCCACCTCTCGTTTTCGCGGGGGAGATTCGAACCTTGCGCGATCAACTCGCCGCAGTCGCCGAGGGTAAGGCGTTCCTGTTGCAGGGAGGCGATTGCGCCGAAAGCTTTGCCGAACATTCCGCCAACAACATCCGCGATACGCTTCGAGTGCTGTTGCAAATGGCGCTGGTATTGACCTACGCCGCCGCCATGCCCGTGGTGAAAGTAGGACGAATCGCGGGACAATTCGCCAAGCCGCGTTCCGAGCCGACCGAGACCAAAGACGGCGTCGAACTGCCCAGTTATCGCGGAGATATCATCAACGGCATCGCCTTCGATGCGGACGCGCGCAAATTTGATCCGCACAGGCAGTTGCGAGCTTACCGACAAGCCGCCGCATCGCTTAACCTTATTCGGGCTTTCATCCAGGGTGGCTACGCCGACCTGCACATGGCGCATCGCTGGAATCTCGACTTTCTCACCGATTCGCCCGCTGGCGCACGCTACGAGGAGATTGCCCTGCGTATCTCTGAATCCCTTGCTTTTATGCAAGCATGTGGAATCACATCCGCAAACACTCCGCAATTGCGAAGCGCCGACTTCTTTACGAGCCACGAGGCCCTCCTGCTTGGGTATGAGCAGGCGCTCACACGAACCGATTCGGTCACCGGTGATTGGTATACAACCTCCGCGCACATGGTTTGGATCGGCGACAGAACCCGCCAGCCGGATGGTGCGCATGTGGAGTTTGCACGGGGCGTTCACAATCCCGTCGGGCTCAAATGCGGCCCTTCGCTCAAACCCGACGAGCTGCTTGATCTTATTGACATTCTCAATCCCAAGAATGTTGCCGGGAGGCTTGTGTTGATCTGCCGCTTCGGCGCAGACAAGGTCGAGGCGCATCTGCCGGATTTGGTTCGAGCAGTTGCGCGTGAAGGAAAGAAAGTCGTGTGGTCGTGCGATCCCATGCATGGCAACACCATCAAATCCTCCAACGGGTACAAGACACGCCCCTTCGATCGCATTCTGAAAGAACTGCGTGCGTTCATGTCAGTGCATCGCGCCGAAGGGACGTATGCCGGGGGTGTCCACTTCGAGATGACCGGACAAAATGTCACCGAATGCCTTGGTGGCGCACAAGATATCGGCGAAGAGAATCTTTCCGACCGCTATCACACCCATTGCGACCCGCGCCTCAACGCGAATCAGGCATTGGAACTGGCGTTTCTGATTGCCGGAGAACTTCGTCGCGAAGGGTCTTTGCATGTGTCGGACGGGCGAATCACCGGCTTCTGTTAACCGAATCAGTGAGGACAAAAGGCGGATTTACGCCGTTTTTGTCCTCCCCGGCGCGAAATAGCTGAATTATAGAAAATCGCAATTTTCTATAATTCATGTTATCTTTCTTATAGAATCTGGCTAATTTCTATAATTGGGGGTGCCGAGTTATAGGAAATTGCGATTTTCTATAATTCATGCTATCTTTCTTATAGAATCTGGCTAATTTCTATAATTGGGAGTGCCGAGTTATAGTTTTTGCCCGAATTCTATAATTTGAACCATTTAAATTATAGGGAACAACAATCCATGAAGAAAGAAGGTTTTAGCGATTCCTCTCCGGGCGATTTGGTCGAAATTGGAAAAGACGACGTTGCCTTTATCCCTAGCCCTCTGCCGCCAGAGGTTTTTTCCTCGGATTCTGTGGCGATAGAACTGGAAAAGGCGATACAATCCATAGGGCTACTCCAAGGCAGGGGGAAGGATTTGCCTAATCTTGACTTGTTGATTCAGCCTCTACACACATTGGAAGCTTTGGCTTCCTCGCGCATAGAAGGAACCGTCGCCGAACCCCAAGAACTTGCTATGGCAGCGTCGCAAGCGCAGGAGAAAAAAATTGAATTTATTAACGACGATACTCTGGAAGTTCTGAATTATCAACATGCTCTGAGCAATGCAATCAACATGCTACCTGACATGCCGATTTCCGATTCTATGATTCGGGGAATTCACACACAATTGCTCAATGGTTTGAGTGAGGCGCGAGGTGCACGTAAAAACCCCGGCGAGTATCGTAAAAAACAATGCCATATAGTATATGACAAAGAAATTCGGTTCACTCCTCCGCCGGTCTTGGAAGTGAAACCGGCGATGGCGCATCTGGTGGAATATATCAACCGAGAAAGACCTTTCGCCGCATCCTTAATTGACGCGGCGCTGATACATTATCAGTTTGAGACGATTCACCCTTTCGATGATGGCAACGGTCGAGTAGGACGGATTCTTATTCCCATCTACCTTATTACTCGTGGCATGTTGAAAAAAGAAAGACCTTTGTTCTATCCTAGTGTTGCTATCGAGAGGCGTCGGCAAGAATATATTGATAGATTGTTGGAAGTTTCCCGTAGTGGTGATTGGATGGGATGGATACGTTTTTTTCTTCAGATTACTCAGGAGACATGCGAAGAGACTCTTGCTAGAGTGGAGAAAATATTTTCTCTTTTGGAGAGATATAAAACACAGTTTTCTGGTAAAGGACAAACCCGTCTTCCCGCCGAATTGGCGGAATATCTGTTCGAAAGGCCTGTTGTAAGCATTGGTATTGTGGAAAGGAAATTCAAAGTAACCTATCCAACCGCCAAGCGTATGGTAGAACGACTGGTGGCAGCAAAGATTTTGCAAGAATTTCCTCTCCGTAGAAAACCAAAACTGTTTTATGCCCCGGATATTATTGCTCTCAGTTGATTCTACCATGAGAGATAATTTCTCAATCGCGTTGGCACAACTCAACCCCACGGTTGGGGACATTGAAGGCAACCTCGCGCTGGCCTTGCGTGCACGCGAGATTGCAGCCGCACAAGGTGCCGAAGCGGTTTTGTTCAGCGAATTGTTTTTGTGCGGTTATCCTCCCGAAGATTTACTGTTGAGCGCGGGATTCCAAGATTCGGTGATGTCTGCGGCGCGACGTCTCGCCGAACATACCGCCGCACAGGGACCCGCCCTGTTGATAGGACTGTGTTGGCGCGAGGGCGCTCGTCTCCACAATGCCGTTGCACTGATGGATGGAGGCGACATCCAAGCGTTGCGCTACAAGGTTCACCTCCCCAACTATGGTGTCTTTGACGAAGCCCGTTTGTTTGCGCCGGGGCCTTTGCCAGGGCCCGTGTCGTTGCGCGGGGTTCCGGTGGGCGTTCCGGTGTGCGAGGACATTT
>JAPOUT010000012.1:14543-30213 GCA_026708545.1 Hyphomicrobiales bacterium | reverse complement strand
GTGCTTCTCGGCATCATGGAGACCGTTTACGTCATGACCGGGCGCGAAATCTGGAAGCGCATGACCCAATTCTGGGGGCTTCTCTTCGGTATCAATTTTGCTATGGGAGTTGCTACGGGCATCACCATGGAATTCCAATTCGGAACCAACTGGGCGTATTACTCCCACTATGTGGGCGACGTCTTCGGCGTGCCGCTTGCCATCGAAGGAATGATGGCCTTCTTCCTGGAAGCAACTTTCATAGGCTTGTTCTTTTTCGGCTGGAACTATCTCTCCAAGGTCGGACATCTGGTGGTGACGTGGCTGGTGGCGATCGGTTCAAATCTTTCGGCGTTGTGGATTCTCATCGCAAACGGATGGATGCAAAAGCCCGTAGGCGCACAGTTCAATTTTGAAACCATGCGAATGGAACTGGTGTCGCTTTGGGAGGTGCTTTTCAATCCGGTCGCGCAAACCAAATTCGTTCACACCATTGGTGCGAGTTATGTCACCGGGGCAATCTTCATGCTCTCGATAAGTGCGTGGTATTTGTTGCGGCGCAGGCATATCGACTTCGCGCGACGCTCCATGACGGTTGCCGCAAGTTTCGGACTCGCATCCGCCTTGTGCGTCGTTGTTCTCGGCGATGAAAGCGGTTACGTCGATACACAAAACCAAAAAATGAAAGTTGCGGCCATCGAAGCTGAATGGAACACACAGCCTCCTCCCGCCGACTTCAATGTCATCGCCTTTCCCGATGTCGAGGCGCGCCGAAATTACGGTGAAGTAAAGGTCCCGTGGTTGCTCGGGTTGATTGCAACACGCTCGCTGGATACCGAAGTCGAAGGTATCAACCAACTGGTCGACCATGCAAGGGACCGAATTAAAGACGGAATGATAGCATACAGCGCGTTGGAAACCCTTCGCGATGATCCTGAGAATTCCGTCGCGCGCGCACTGCTCGAAGACCATGTCGATCATCTCGGTTACGCGTTGTTGCTTAAACGCATCCGCGACGACGTTGACAACGCGACACCCGAGGAAATTGAGCAAGCGGCATGGTCAACGGTTCCCAACGTGCCGGTGTTGTTTTGGTCGTTTCGGGTGATGGTCGGGCTGGGACTCTTCTTTATCGTCCTGTTTGCATGGGCGTTCTGGAACGTCTGTCGAAGACGTTATGACGATAACAAATGGTTCCTGCGCATTGCGCTTTATTCATTGCCGTTGCCGTGGATTGCCGGCGAACTCGGCTGGATAGTTGCCGAATACGGCAGGCAGCCCTGGGCTATCGAGGGCATCTTGCCGACCGCGCTGGGAGTATCAAGTGTTTCCGCGAGCACGGTGATGTTCTCGTTGACGGGCTTTGTGTTGTTCTACAGCGCACTCGCCGTTGCTGATGTCTATTTGATGGTGAAATATATCCGCATGGGTCCTGATGAATTCTTTGCGCGTCAACGTCGCGCACAATCGCAATCAAGTATGGAATCGACACCATGAGCATCCCCGTCGATTATGAAACCCTTCGATTGATTTGGTGGTTGCTGCTCGGCGTACTTCTCATCGCTTTCGCCGTCACCGACGGCTTCGACCTTGGCGTTGCAACGCTCTTGCCGTTTGTTGCCAGGAGCGATGCTGAGCGAAGCGAGCTCATTCACAGCATTGAACCTTTCTGGGAAGGAAACCAAGTTTGGTTCATCTTGGGCGGCGGTGTCATGTTCGCTGCATGGCCGCCTCTCTACGCAACTGCGTTTTCCGGATTCTACATCGCGATGTTCCTGTTGCTTGTTGCCCTCATTCTGCGTCCGGTGGGTTTTGCATTCCGTGCACGCTTCGAACACCCGGGCTGGCGAAAACTTTGGGACGGCGCTCTTTTCATCGGCGGTGCAGTGCCTGCACTGCTGTTCGGTGCCGCCTTTGGGAACGCGCTCCAAGGCGTTCCTTTCCACCTCGAAAGAACGCTGCTACCTGTCTATGAAGGCACTTTCTTTGGCTTGCTTACGCCTTTCCCTTTGTTGATAGCGTTGATTTCGCTTGCGATGCTTGTGATGCACGGTGCGGCTTACCTTGCCAACAAAATCGATGCCCCGTTGCTCCAACGAGCACGCAACATCGGCGCGGGTGCTGCTCTGATAACCGCTTTGCTGGTAATCGCTGCAGGTTTTTATGCCGCCTTCGGCATAGAAGGTTACCGTCTTGCCGCAGGCTTCGATCCTGCAGGCCCTTCCAATCCCTTGCATAATGAAGTGTTGCGCGAATCCGGCGCGTTGCTCGCCAACTACCACGCCCATCCGTGGATGTGGATTGCTCCCATCCTTGCTGTTGGCGGCGCGTTTGCAACGGCATTTCTTTTATACGACGACGGTAACGTTCGCGATGCATTTATTGCCAGTTGCGCCTCGCTTTTCGGCATCGTCGCGACCGGGGGGCTTGCATTATTCCCGTTCCTGCTGCCTTCAAGTTCTCATCCACGCTCAAGCCTCACCATCTGGGATTCTTCGTCCAGTCATCTTACTCTCTTCATTATGTTGCTCGTCACCCTCGTGTTCCTGCCGGTCATCGTTGCATACACATCGTGGGTGTTCCGGGTGTTGCGAAATTCTCGCGGCGGAAACTACTAAGGAGGCGCAAATGTGGTATTTTGCCTGGGTTATCGGTGTTGCGTTCATCTGTTGTTTTGCGGTTCTCAACGCCATGTGGCTTGAGTTCTACTATGATGATGACGACTAAAACGGCAAGCTGGGTATCTCTGCTGGCAAGCGGGACAATCACGCTCAGCCTCTTCATCTATCCCTATTTATTCGGGCGCGAACTCTCGGGAGCGCAACACGGGCTCCTTGCATTGTTGTTGATGGTTTGTTCGGTGGGATTCGTGCACGGATTCGGTGTCCGAACCCGTCGGTTTCCCGCGAACTTGCTCCTGAACGGCGTGGTAATTTGGACTGCAATGGCTCTGTTGCTGGCAGGATTGTTCTGGGGGTAGGTTTGCTAGAACCATTAAGGCGTGAGTTTGTCGAGTTTCTCGAACGCTGCGGTCGCGGGGACGCGGGAGGGGTTCCGCTCGCCGGCGATGCTTCCGCGCGGCGATATTTTAGGCTTACACGCAACGGTGATGACATCGGCGAACTTTTGATGTTCTCGCCGCGCGAGGATCTTGTCTCGTTCGTAAAGGTCGAGGCACATCTTCGCGGTTTGGGGGTTTCCTCCCCGGAGATTTATGAACTTGATGAAACTCTCGGCTTGGCGGTGATTGAGGATTTTGGTAACGCGAGTTTCACCGCTTTGTTGGACGGCGGCCACGATGCACACGAGTTGTACGCGGTTGCCTTCGATGTTCTTGTGCATTTACACGAACATCCGGATGCGTGCGCAATTTCACTGCCTTCCCACGATGTGAGCACGTTGATTGGTCTAGTGGAGCTGTTCGCAGAGTGGTATTTGCCGCTGGTTCGAGAGCGCGCTCTTGAGACAGGTGAGCACGAGGAATTTGTCGGTTTGTGGAAGGAATTGTTGTCGCCGCCGCCGCGTTGTGATTTTTTGGTATTGCGTGACTACCATGTTGATAATTTGATATTGCTGGACAGAAAGGGATTGTTGCGCTGCGGTCTTTTGGATTTTCAAGATTCGAGTTTTGGCTCGAGTGCTTATGATGTGATGTCATTGCTGGAAGATGCCCGCCGCGATGTTGCGGAGGATTTGCGCACGGAGTTATTGGGACGATATTTCGCCGCACGCAAGGGTTTGGATCGCGACGTGTTTGAGCGGGAGTTTATATTGTTGTCGGCACAGAGGCATATGCGGGTCGCCGGGCTGTTTTGTCGATTGTGGAGGCGGGACGGCAAGGCGTGGTATTTGGATTACATGCCGCGTGTGCTGAGGATGTTGGATGCGACATTGCGCCATGAGGAATTTGCCCGAATGCGGAAGTTTTTGGACAGAACCGCTCCGACTTGGCGTGACGGTTTGAGGGACGAAGTGGTTTGCAAACTGAGTTAGAGGTCTTCGGGTTTTCTTTCCCCGAAGCGCGGTTAATGCGCTCTGGGTGCCACGCTTCTCTCACCCTCAAGGGCTTTTTCCTTGTTATAGGCCGCTTCATTCCACTCGATAGCTTCGGGCACACGCTCCAATGCAACCTCAATGACATCGTCCATCATCGAAACCGGACGAATGTCCAAATGATCTTTAACCGAATTTGGAATCTCGGCAAGTTCTCTGGCGTTTTCCTCGGGAATCAAAACCGTTTCGACCCCGTTGCGCAAAGCCGCCAGCAATTTCTCCTTCAATCCGCCGACCGGAAGGATGCGCCCGCGCAAAGTAATTTCCCCGGTCATCGCAACTTCACGCTTCACGGGTATTCCCGTCATCACCGAGACAATAGCGGTCGCCATGGCGACTCCCGCCGAGGGACCGTCCTTGGGAGTTGCACCCTCGGGAACGTGAACATGGATGTCCCGCTTGTCAAACGCCGGAGGTTCAATGCCGAAACTCGTCGCTCGCGATTTTACATAAGAATTCGCCGCGGATATGGATTCCTTCATGACTTCGCGCAGGTTTCCGGTGACGACCATGTTGCCTTTGCCCGGTAGCATCACGCCTTCGATGGTGAGAAGTTCGCCGCCGAATTCAGTCCAGGCGAGGCCGGTAACGACCCCGATTCGGTTTTGCTCTTCAAGCATGGAGCGACGATATTTCGGGACTCCGGCAAAGTCGCCGAGGTTGTCGGCGGTAATGCGCACGGTACCACCTTTGGCTTTACCGGAGAGCAACCGCCGCACGGATTTTCTTGCCAAGGAGTTGAGTTCACGTTCGAGGTTTCTCACGCCCGCTTCCCGGGTGTAGGTCCGGATGAGTGCGCGCAACGCTTCGTCGTCAATGGCATATTCGTTTTTGCGCAAGCCGTGGCCTTTTACGGCTTTCGGAATGAGATGCCTGCGCGCGATTTCGACTTTTTCCTCTTCGGTGTAACCTGAAATGCGTATGACCTCCATGCGGTCTGCCAGCGCCGGCGGAATGTTCAGGCTGTTTGCGGTGGTGAGGAACATCACGTTTGAGAGGTCATACTCGACCTCCAAATAATGGTCGGCGAAGGAACTGTTTTGTTCGGGATCAAGCACTTCCAGCAATGCGGCGGCGGGATCGCCTCGGAAGTCGACGCCCATTTTGTCAATTTCATCCAACAAGAACAGCGGGTTGTTATACGCCGCCTTTTTTAAAGATTGTATGACTTTTCCGGGCATGGAGCCGATGTACGTGCGTCTATGCCCCCGGATTTCGGCTTCGTCACGCACGCCTCCCAGCGACATGCGGACGAACTCGCGTCCGGTCGCACGTGCGATGGATTTGCCCAGTGATGTTTTTCCGACGCCCGGAGGTCCCACCAAACACAAGATGGGCCCGCGCAATTTTTTTGAGCGTTGCTGAACGGCAAGATATTCCATGACACGTTCCTTGATTTTTTCCAATCCGTAGTGGTCTTCATCAAGGATGCGTTCGGCGGCATCAAGATTGAGGCGTACACGTTTTTGCTTGCCCCACGGCAAGGACAGCATCCAGTCGAGATAGTTGCGTACAACCGTTGCCTCCGCCGAGACCGGAGACATTTGCCGCAGTTTCTTGAGTTCGCCTCGCGCTTTTGTTTGCGCTTCCTTGGAGAGTTTTACTTTCTCGATGCGATCCTCAATATCGGCGAGTTCATCTCGTCCGTTTTCGTCTTCACCGAGTTCTTTCTGTATGGCCCGGAGTTGTTCGTTGAGGTAGTACTCGCGCTGTGTTTTTTCAAGTTGTCCTTTAACCCGTTTACGGATTCGCTTTTGCATTTGCAGGACTCCGATTTCACTCTCAATGAGTGAGAGGATGTGTTCGAGTCTTCCGCGCACGGAAGTCTGTTCCAGAATTTTTTGTTTTTCAACAACAGGCGCATGCAGATGTCCGGAGATGCTGTCGGCAAGTTTTTCCGCATCGGCAATCTGCTCAAGGGATGCGAGTACCTCGGCAGGGAGTTTTTTGCTGAGTTCGGCGTATTCACGGAATTGCGCGACAAGGGAACGTGTCAGCGCCTCAATGTGTTCGCTGCCCGAAGATTCGGCCTCGCGCGCCATGGGCTTAATGGTCGCTTCGAAGAAATCTTCGGTTTGCGTGAAAGCGTGAAGTTGCGCGCGCTCCAACCCCTCGACCATGACTTTTGCGGTTCCATCGGGAAGTTTCAGCAGTTGCAATATCGAGGCGATGGATCCGATGGTGTAGATGTCGCCGGGTTCGGGATCGTCCTGGCTGCCGTCTCGTTGGGCGAGGAGGAAGATTTGCTTGTCTTGCTTCATGGCGTTTTCGAGCGCCCGGACGGATTTGGCTCTTCCGACGAACAGCGGCACGGCCATTTTGGGAAAGACGACGATGTCCCGAAGCGTTAATACCGGAAGCGTCGGGGTCTTGACCTCGCCTGCGAGAAATTTTTCGATATCTATCATCGCCCCTTCCTTACGTCTACCTGTAACATCTATACTAAATGGTAACTAATAGCAACGATTTCAAGAGCATTCTTCCGGAAAAACTGACTATATGTGGCTATGCGGGAGCCGGAGTTTCAATGTCTTGAGGCTTGGCATAGAGATAGAAGGGCTGTGCGTCGCCGTCAACCACTTCGCTTGAGATGGCTATCTGCTCTACACCGGAGAGGTCCGGCAATTTGAACATGGTCTCAAGGAGGATGTTTTCCATGATGGAGCGCAGCCCCCGTGCGCCGGTTTTGCGCTTGATGGCTTTGCGCGCGATTTTGCGCAGAGCTTCTTCGGCGAAGGTGATCTCCACATTCTCCATCTCGAAGAGGGATTGATACTGCTTAACCAACGAATTCTTCGGCTCGACGAGGATGCGGATGAGCATGTCCTCGTCCAAATCCTCAAGGGTTGCCAGTACCGGAACCCGGCCGACGAATTCCGGGATAAGACCGAAGCGCAGAAGGTCCTCCGGCTCTAACAACGGAAGCCACTTTCCTGCCATGCCCTGTTGGTCTTTGTCACGGACGTCGGCGCCGAATCCGATGGAGGTCGATTCCGTGCGTTTGGAGATGACGCGCTCAAGTCCGGAGAAAGCGCCGCTGCAGATGAAGAGGATGTTCGTTGTATCGACTTGTAGAAACTCTTGCTGCGGGTGTTTGCGGCCGCCCTGCGGAGGAACCGATGCGATTGTTCCCTCCATGATTTTCAACAGCGCTTGTTGCACGCCTTCGCCGGAGACGTCCCTCGTGATGGAGGGGTTGTCGGACTTGCGCGAGATTTTATCGACCTCGTCAATGTAGACGATGCCGCGTTGCGCCCGTTCGACGTTGTAGTCGGCGGCCTGGAGGAGTTTGAGGATGATGTTTTCGACATCCTCGCCAACGTAACCCGCTTCCGTAAGCGTGGTTGCATCTGCCATTGTGAAGGGAACATCAAGCACGCGCGCGAGTGTCTGGGCCAGAAGGGTTTTGCCGCAACCGGTCGGGCCGATGAGCAGCACGTTCGACTTTGCGAGTTCAACTTCATTGTTCTTGGTAGCGTGGTCGAGCCGTTTGTAGTGGTTGTGAACCGCCACGGACAACACGCGCTTGGCGTGGGCCTGACCGATGACATAATCGTCAAGAATTGCGTTTATCTCGGAGGGAGTGGGCACGCCGCCGCGTGATTTCACCAGGGCGGTTTTGTTTTCCTCGCGGATAATATCGGTGCAGAGTTCAACGCATTCGTCGCAGATAAAGACAGTCGGCCCCGCGATGAGTTTGCGGGCTTCGTGCTGCGATTTCCCGCAAAAGGAGCAGTAGAGCATACTTCCGCTGCCAGAGCCGTTTCCACTTACCTTGTTCGCCATAGGGATGTTCCGTTTTGTTGAATGTTCAGGGTGATAGTAGCAAAGTTTGCGGTAAAAGTCATGCGGAGTCGGGGCGCTGCGTATAAACCTCGTCAATGAGTCCGAAGTCTTTGGCGCTTGCGGCCGTGAGGAAAGTGTCGCGGTCAACGGCCGCTTCGATGATTTTGATGTCTTGGCCCGTATGCTGCATGTAGATTTCGTTGAGGCGGTGCCTAAGATTTATGATTTCTTGCGCGTGTCGCTCGATGTCCGCGGCCTGTCCCTGGAATCCTCCGGAAGGTTGATGAACCATGATGCGCGCATTTTTGAGCGCGGCGCGTTTTCCCTTGGCGCCGCCGGCAAGCAGCAAAGATCCCATGGAAGCGGCTTGCCCGATGCAGAGCGTTGAAATTTCAGGTTTGATGTACTGCATCGTGTCGTAGATGGCCATTCCCGCGGTGATGATCCCGCCCGGCGAATTGATATACATAGCAATATCCTTGGAAGGGGATTCAGCTTCGAGGTACAGGAGTTGCGCGGCGACGAGACTCGCGAGGCTATCCTCAATGGGGCCCGTCAAGAAGATGATGCGTTCTTTGAGGAGGCACGAGTATATGTCATACGCCCGCTCGCCCCGATTGGTCTGCTCGACGACCATTGGGACGAGGGTGTTTTGAAAATGTTCAATGCGCTCGTTAGAGTGTGTCATGCGGGGCGATACTAGCACAGGGCTTTGTGGGAAGGCAATTGTTATGCTTGACGGTTGCGCTTTCAGAAAAGGCCGGGACGGATTATTGCGCGCCATGCGCCAAAATCCCCGCCATTCAAGTCCTCAGCCTTCATCCTCGTCTTCATCTCGGTAGAGTTCTTCCCTTGAAATCTCTTGCTCCTCGATTTTTGCCAATTCGAAGAGAAAATCGATAACCTTGTCTTCGAATATCGGCGCGCGCAATCTTTCGATCGCTTCGGGGTGCTCTCGATAGTAAGCGTAAAGTTTTTGTTCATCCCCGGGGAATTTCCGCGCCTGCAACGCAATGGCGTGGTTTAATTCCTGCGAAGTGACCTCGACATTATTACGCTGTCCAATCTCGTTCAGCACGAGCGCAAGGCGAACTCTTCTCTCGGCGATGTCGCTGTATTCACGCTTGAGCTCTTCCTCGTCGGGAGTTTCGTTTTTGCCTTCTTGCGTCGGAGGTGAAACCTGCGCGGCAATGGACTGCAATTCCTGCTTAACCATTCCGCTCGGCAGTTCGAAGGAATATTGCTCGGCGAGTCTGTCGAGCAATTGGCGTTTGAGTTTTGCTCGGGTCATCCGTGTATCTTCCGCGGCAAGCACATCGGATACCTGCTTTCGCAGTGCTTCGAGATTGTCCGCTCCCATCTTGGTTGCGAAATTATCATCGATGGTGACTTCCTGGGGTTGTGCGATTTCTTTGATATCAATGTCGAAGCTTGCTTCCTGTCCGGCGAGCGCCTCCTCGTGATAATCCTTTGGGAAAGTGACATTCATTTCCGATTTTCCGACTTTTCTACCCTGCAATTTTTTCTCGAATCCTCCGGTGCTTTCTTCTGCGGGAATCTCGACTAGCACGTCTTTCCCCTCGCCGTTTTCAAAGGGCTTGCCGTCAATTCTGCCGACGAAGTCCAATCGAACCCTGTCGCCTTCTCTTGCCATCGCATTCTCATCTTCGCATGTTTTGAAAGTTCGATGCTGCTGTGCAAGTTTTTCCAACGCAGATTCGATGTCTTCTTCCCCGACTTTCGCCACTTTGCGCGTTAGCTCCAACGTGGTGAAGTCCTGCAGTTTGATTTCGGGGACGACTTCGAGTGACATTTTATACGCGAGCGCGCCCTTGCCGTTTTGAACGGCTTCGAGGCCGCCTTCCATTTCGTCGGTTTCGAGCTCAATGCGGGGGCGCATGGCGGGGCGCAGGCCCGCCTCCTCCAAGATGCGCTTGCCGGTTTCCTCCATAACTCCATCGATAACTTCGCTCATGAGGCTTTTGCCGTATAGCCGGCGCAGGTGCGACACGGGAACCTTGCCCGGACGAAACCCTTTAAGTTTTGCTTGTGGCTGCAACTCCTGCAGGCGGGCTTCCAAACGCTTCGAAAGTTCTTCGGCGGGAACGCGAACCTTCCATTCTCGCTCAAGGCCTTCATTTCGGCTTGCGGTTATTTCCATTGAATGAATCTCAATTATCGCTCTTGATGACATACCCCCGACAAATTCGCCAGGATGAGTTAACCATAGACTGAAGAAGGCGAACTCGCAAGATGCTCGCGAGAGTGCTATTCCACAGTCTTGGCAGGATTTCACCGGTTGAATTGCGGGATGTTCCAATTGGCACAGGAGTATTGGCAATGCGGGACGTCTGTGCGTTCGGGTTTGCAACGGGTGGGGCTTGCCGTTGAGAGTGGTGGATACACGGCGGCACGGCGTCGGCGGAGGACCGGAAACGGAGTATTTCAATTTGGCAGTGCTGACGGTTTCAAGCGAGGAGGCGTTGGCGGTTGCGTTGGGAGGTTCGATGAGGCCGGCCGATCAAGGCCGGTTGGAGAATTATCGCCGGTTGTCGAAATTCATTTGGAATGCTTCTTTCCCGCCTTCGTTGCTTCTTTTCCTGTTTTCTTGTGGTCCCCGAACAATTTCGAGAACTCTTCCGGCTATTTTTCGAGCAACAACTTCTCCACATAGGGCAAAATCCTCCGCACTATCGTCTCGACCCCGTTGGGATTGGGATGCAATCCGTCGGGAAGGTTGAGCGACGGCACTAGTGCCACTCCTTCGAGGAAGAAGGGGTATAGCGCAATCCCGTACTCCTCGGATAAAGCTGGGTAAATGGAATCGAACGCTTCGACGTATGTTCGTCCCAGGTTTGGGGGCGCACGCATTCCCGCAAGCAACAAGGGCAATCCTCTCGATCGAATCTCCTCTATCATCACCGCAAGGTTTTCCTTGGCTTGTTGTGGTGGAAGTCCCTGCAATGCATCATTCGCGCCAAGCTCGAGTATCACCGCATCGATATCTTCGCTCAGCGACCATCCCAATCGTGCTACGCCTCCGCCGGTGGTGTCCCCCGAGACTCCCGCGTTTACCAATCGAACTTGGTGTCCTCGCTCTTGCAAGGCAACTTCGAGGCGACTCGGAAAAGCCTCCTCCGCGAGTATCCCGTAGCCGGCGACAAGCGAATCACCAAAAACCAGGATGTCGACAACATCATCGTCAGCATGTGCGTTTGAGACGCCCATCATTGCGCATACCAACAGGATGATTGCGTTATATCGAAGCATTCTATATCCATAGGGGTTGGGGGGTGGCTGAAAGCATAGGAAAGGCAGAATGGAAAATCAAGACGTTGCGGTGCGTTTGCGGAATGTTCGACTGAGTTTGGAGGGGAATGCCGGCGAGGTCAATATTTTGCGGGGGATCGATTTGGAATTATTTAGGGGCGAGTCGGTGGGGCTGGTTGGCCCCAGCGGCGCGGGCAAAAGCACCCTGTTAATGGTGGTCGCGGGATTGGAAGGCGTCGATGAAGGAGAGATTGCTGTTGCCGGAGAGGATTTGCGTCGGTTGGATGAAGACGGATTGGCCCGGTTTCGCCGAGATCATGTGGGGATTGTGTTTCAGTCGTTTCATTTGGTTTCGACGATGACGGCAACGGAGAATGTGATGTTGCCGCTGGAGTTTGCCGGTGTTGCGAATGCGGATGCGCGCGCCCGGGAGGAGTTGGAATTGGTCGGGCTGGGGCATCGTTTGGATCATTATCCCAGTGAGTTGTCCGGAGGGGAGCAACAGCGTGTTGCATTGGCGAGGGCATTGGTTGGGGAGCCGGATATTTTGCTGGCGGATGAGCCGACAGGGAATTTGGATGGTGCTTCGGGCGTTGTTGTGATGGATTTGTTGTTTGGGGCATGTGAGCGGAAGGGTTCGAGTTTGTTGTTGATTACACATGATGAGAGGTTAGCAGAGCAGTGCGGAAGGGTTGTAAGGATGGCAGATGGCCGCATTGTGTGATGTGGCGCTTAGTATTTTAGAGGTCTCGGAGTTTCCCAAGTTGGTTCTCGGGGCCGACAGCACTTAGTTTGGTGATTTATTTTATTTTTTAAAGGCTTGAGCGGAGCCAAAAGCATTCGTGACAAAAGGAAATATCGCTTTTATGTTTGCGGATGCGGACATTAAAAATGTGAACTCACAAAACGGGCAAAAAAACTTAAATACTATCTTGAGCTGTATTTAAACTTGCGCTACTCTGCTTTTCAAATCACCCGTGTTTTGTCGGTAGAAAAAGGAAAGGAAAATGGCTAACGTTCCTGCTATGGTTGAGAAGCGATTGAAGTCCGCTGTTCCGAGATTCAAAGACATCTTGCAGAAAAAAGTCGAGGAAGATGTCAATGAGGCGGACACGGTTACCATCATTACAGATATATTGGTGGAGGTGTTTGGTTTTGATAGATATTCGGATATCACCAAAGAGTATGGGATACGGGGAAACTATAAATGTGATCTTGCTGTCGTTTTCAAAGAGAAGGTTGCGTATTTAATTGAAGTGAAATCTATCGGAACAAATTTGAGTGAAAAACATTTGAAACAAGCGGTTAACTATGCTGCCAGAGAAGGTATCGACGATGTCGTTCTCACCAACGGGTTGCAGTGGCAATTGCATCGCGTCACTACGCAAGGTAAAGTGCAAACTGAGCGGCTTTGCGAATTGGATTTTTTGAATTTGGATCCAAAGCGAACAGAGGATTTAGAACAATTATTTTTGTTGTGCAAGCGTGGTGTTCAAAAGAACGCCATAAGTGAATTCTATGAACATAGTCAAATTTTTAGCCCATATACGGTGGGAGCGTTGCTGTTAACCGACCCGATTTTGCGCGTCGTTCGCGCCGAATTGCGAAAATTAAAAAGCGGCATGAAACCAGTATCACCCGAGCAAATTAAAGATATGTTGGAAAAGCAGATCATCAAGCGTGACTTGCTCGGTGAAGATGGGGATGAAGCGAGAAAACTGATTGCTCGGGCGACAAGAAAACAAAGGAAAGCAGCGATGGAGAAAAACAAAAACGACTTAAGTGAAACACAAGAAGCAGTTAATCGAGAGTCAGTCGAGGAGAGTAGTTCGAATGGTGATGCGACAAAGTCGATTTGGAGGCGCTTCCGAAGATAGTGACATTCGAGTTTATTGCACGATAGTTTTATCCTGCTCCGGGAAAACTGTTAGCAATTTTTTGCGAACATCACTTGCCATTTAGACGTTGCAGTAACGAACGCGTCGGATAACCATCTGCAATTTCACCGTTCGCACGTTGCCAAGAACGCAGCGCGGCCCTCGTCTCGGGACCAACAATCCCGTCAACGCCGATGTCGTATCCCTCCGCCACCAAACCACGCTGCAACGAAATTTTTTCTCCGCGACTCAGCACTTCGTCTCCAACGGGCCAGCTCTTCAACAATTCGGTGCAATCGCTCAAGCAGTCCGATAACCTCGATACTGCCAGCGCATATGCAGTCGATGGGTTGTATCGCTTCAGCACTTCAAAGTTTTCTCCGACAAAAAACACAGGTCCGCGATGGCCCGCAAGCAGCAGCAAATATCCCTCGCTTGCCGGCAAGCTCCCGCCGACACCCGCTACTCCCAGACGCTCCCAATCCTTTCCCGTCTTGCGAACCGAAGATCTCGCTTGGCCATAGTCAAACTCGTCGGGAACGACTACCTCCATTCCCCAGCTCTCTCCGCGATGCCACCCTTTTGCCTGCAGGAATCCCGCGGCCGAGGCAAGCGCATCTGCAACACTCTCCGATAAATCTCGAACGCCATCGCCGTCATAATCAATGCCGTAAGCCTGGTAGTTCGACGGGAGGAACTGCATATGTCCCAACGCTCCGGCCCACGAGCCAACCATGGCCTCCGACGACATCACTCCTTCCTCCAGCAAATGCATTGCCGAAAGCAACTGTGTGCGTCCAAACTCGTGGCGGTCGCTCCCGTAAGCAAGCGTCGCCAGTGAACGAGGAACATGAAGACTTCCCTTGTTGCCTCCATAGTTTGTCTCTATCCCCCAAATCGAAACCAGCACCTCGGCGGCAACGCCGTGTTCATCAGAAATGCGCGCAAGTAAGTCGCCGTAACGCGCGGCCATCTCTCGTCCTTTCGAAACACGTTGCGGAGAAACGGCAGTCTCAAGATACTCCCATATGGGACGAACAAACTCGGGTTGCTCGCTATCCAGGCGCAACACACGCTCGTCCGGCGTGGCATTCCCCAGTGCGCGATCAAACGTCTGCTCCGAAATGCCTGCGTCAATAAAAGATTCGCGCAGATTTTCGAGCCAAGCGTCCCATCCTTGAATGTCATCTTCTCGCGCCGTTACTTGAGCATTGTCCTCCTGCGCCGCCACGCAGGACATCATCGCTAGAAAACAGCCAAACAAGAAAAGCAACCGCATTTGTTTCATCCTTTTCCTTCCTTTCTACATTGCTTCGATTATAGTATCCTAGCCTATAGGAGTTTTGCGTCCAGTTCCACATATCTAATCATGACCATGAAGCCCTCGCATATCCGCAAAGCCATCTTCCCCATCGGTGGAACAGGCACACGATTCCTTCCCTTAACCCTTGCTATGCCGAAAGAAATGATTCCCGTCGTCGATACGCCCCTCCTGCATTTCTGCGTCCTTGAAGCCATCGAAGCCGGTTGCGAGGAGTGCATCTTTGTCATTTCGGACGAATATAACCAGCGAAATATCATCGAAAATTATTTCTCCAACAATGGGGTTCTCGAGCGGCGGTTGCGTGCGGCAGGAAAGAGTGAGCAGGCAGAGAAGTGGCGTGCAAAACTGCCAACGCCCGACACCTTGCATTTCGTTGAACAAAAACATCCGTTGGGACTCGGAAACGCAATATGGCTGTCGCGTGAAATTATAGGTGATGAGAGTTTTGCCGTACTGCTTCCCGATGAACTTCTATTTGCAAAGCCCGGATGCCTTTCTTCTCTCGTGTCGGCATACCGTAAACAAAAAAACGGGTTTCTGGTGGCAATGCAGCAAGTCGAGCAAGAAGAATGCCATCGCTACGGAATTCTAAATGTTGGTGACGAGAAAGTTGCTGACGAGCCTGTTGAACTTTACGGCGTCATCGAAAAACCTGCACCGGGAAGCGCGCCCTCAAACTTCGCAATCATCGGACGCTATATTCTTCCTGCCGATGTGTTCAAATTGTTGCAGCCGTCCGAGAAAGTCGAGGAAGGCAAGGAGGATACGCCCCTCACGGATGCTCTTGAGGTCCTGATAAAAAGCAGCGTCTCCTCACGCGCGATGCTCTTCAACGGCGAGCGTTATGATTGCGGCAGTAAGGAAGGGTTTCTTGCAGCAATCCTTGCACGTTCGAAGGGGGCGTTATGAAAATCGCAATGATAGGCGGCGGGTATGTCGGGTTGGTTTCGGCGGCGTGTCTGGCGAGTTTCGGTTACGAGGTCGTATGCGTCGAACGAGACAGCGAACGACTCAAACTCCTCGAGCAACGTCGCGTGCCCTTCTTTGAGCCGGGTCTCGAACGTCTTCTCGAAGAAGTTCTCGATGCGCAGCGGCTTCATTTCTCCGCCGACGCCCTCGTCGCCGTGCGTGATTGCGCTATCGTCTTTATTGCCGTCGGCACGCCGTCACGACGCGCCGACTTCGGTGCCGATATCTCCGACGTGCGCGACGCTCTCAAGGAAATCACTCCCGCGCTGCAACAAAAATGCACCGTTGTGATGAAATCAACCGTGCCGGTGGGAACCTCCGATGAAATCGAATCACTCATTGCGCAAACACGTCCCGACCTTGATTTTGATGTTGTTGCCAATCCGGAGTTTCTGCGGCAAGGCGAGGCCAT
>JAPOUT010000012.1:0-14317 GCA_026708545.1 Hyphomicrobiales bacterium | reverse complement strand
GTCGAGACCGTTGCACACATCATTGGATCCGATGCGCGCATAGCCCCCGGATGCCTGCGTCCCGGTCCCGGCTTCGGCGGCTCTTGCTTCCCGAAAGACACGAAGGCATTGTTATCGATGGCGCAAACACTCGGTGTGCGCATCCGCACTATCGAAGCAACCATCGAAGCCAACACGGAGCGCAAAAGAAACATGGCAACAAAAATCATTAACGCCGCCGGCGGCAGCATTCATGGCAAAACCGTCGGTGTTCTCGGTGTCACCTTTAAGCCTGAAACGGATGACATGCGCGAATCTCCAAGCCTCGACATTCTCCCTGCCTTGCGCGATGCCGGCGCAACCGTCCAAGCCTTCGATCCTCATGGAATGAAATCTGCCGCCCGGCTCATTGACGATATCGACTGGAAAGAGGATTGCTACGCGGCATTGGACGGTGCAGACATTGCCATCATACTCACGGAGTGGAAGGAGTTTCGCTCGTTGGATTTTTCGCTATTGCGTCAACGTATGAGCGGAAACATCCTCGTTGATCTGCGCAACATCTATCGTGCTGAAGATGTTGTAGCCGCCGGATTCCAATATCATTCTGTCGGGCGTGCACCAATGTTTGAACATAAATCCGGTGCAAATTTAAAGGCGGTTTAACCATGTCAATGAAGCAACATTCCGCTCTGGAATCCGCCCGCCGGACCCTCACTCTTGAGACGCGCGGGCTCGAGCAACTCCAGCAATCACTCGGTGAATCTTTCGAGCAGGCTGTCGACTTGCTGCATAAAGTCAGCGGGCGCGTGATTGTCTCGGGCATGGGAAAAAGCGGACACATTGGCGCGAAAATCGCCGCGACATTCGCATCCACCGGAACACCCGCCTATTTTGTCCATCCCGCCGAAGCCAGTCACGGAGACCTTGGCATGATACGGAAAGACGATGCACTCATCATGCTCTCGCGCTCGGGCGAAACAGCCGAACTTCACAATCTTGTTACCTACGCAAAACGATTCTCCATTCCCCTTGTTGCCGTTACCTCGGAAATCTCAAGTGCGCTCGCGCGTGCGGGGGATATCGTTCTTGAACTCCCCAAGTCCGAAGAAGCCTGTCCCAACGGGCTTGCGCCGACGACCTCGACCACCATGCAATTGGTGCTGGGCGACGCACTCGCAGTTGCGTTAATGGAGCGGCGTGGCTTTTCGCCCGCGCAAATGCGCGAGTTCCATCCCGGCGGTGCACTCGGAGCCCGGCTCATGCGCGTGCGCGATGTCATGCATGCCGGTGAACATCTTCCGTTGGTGGCGCCGGATGCGTTAATGTCCGAGGCGTTGGTTGTAATGTCCCGCAAAGGTTTCGGATGTTTGGGAATCATCGAGGACGATAAACTCGTCGGCGTCATCACGGACGGAGATCTAAGAAGGCACATGGAAGATGGACTCTTGCAACGCCGCGCCCGTGAAGTCATGACCCTCGAACCCGTTACAGTCGCGCCCGATATCCTTGTTGCCGAAGCAATCGCGCTCGCGAATCGGTTACGTATCACCTGCTTGTTTGTGGTGGAAAAAGGTCGCGTTTGCGGGATTGTTCACGCCCACGATTTGCTCCGCGAATAACTCACGCAATTTACTTTAACAGCGTAAGACGTGTATTACGAGGCGTGGGAGAGTATCACCGAAGAAGGTAGGCGCATTCCTTCTTTCTGTCCGACTTGGCGAATCAGGTAGGGTCCGCGGCCGAATTTGCGGATGGCTTCCCGTGCGGCGGTATCGAAGTTGTCAAAACTATCGATTTTCTCGCAATTGTAGAAAACCACATATTTACCCTTGTAGTATTTTTCCAACTCTTCCTGTCGTGCTTCGTAAGCTCGGATATTCTCCTCCAAGGTAGCGGGTTGGGATTGTTTTTGCTGATCCATGAGAGTGCCCTCCGATATTTCAGGGGTAAAACCCCAACCTCCGTTATTGCCCGATTCGATATTTTTTTCAAGGCGCGTATTTGCGCTTGCGCGGTGGAATCTTTACAATATAGAGCATGAAACTCTCCGGTAGTCGTATCATTCCCGCATCGCGTTCGAAAGTGTGGCAAGCGCTCAATGACCCGGAGATTCTTGAGCGCATCCTTCCCGGCGCCAAAAGCATCGAACGCATTGAAGACACCCAATACAACGTCGAAACGCAAATGAAAGTCGGACCCGTTTCCGCAAACTTCAAGGGACACATTCGACTCTCCGATATCGTGCCAAACGAACGCTATACTATCCACGCCGAAGGTAAAGGCGTTGCCGGTTTCGCGAAAGGAACCGGCGAAGTCACTCTGCAGGACGCCGAAGACGATAAAACGCTTTTAACTTACGAGGCGCACTCGACCGTCGGCGGAAAGCTTGCACAGATAGGGCAGCGTCTCATTGACGCAACAGCAACACACATGACGGAAGAGTTCTTCGCAAACCTTGCGCGGATTCTCACATCCCCCGATTCGCCCGATAGCGTCCCGGCCTTCAAGCAATCCCCCATAACAATAAAACATTCCACAACACCGACATCCAAATTTGTCATTGCCGCAACGGTGGTGGTCATTTTTGCTTTATTTATTTATCTCGTCGCGGTATAATCGGCAGAGGGGTGAATCTTTTTCCGGGAGGTGAGAATCCTAATGAAGGTTTCGATGCGCATCAACGGCGAACAGGTTAGTGCCGATATTGATGAAACCCAGTTGCTCGCACATTTTCTGCGTGACAATCTCAACCTCACCGGAACGCACATCGGATGTGACACCTCCCAATGCGGCGCGTGCGTTGTTCATCTCAACGGTCGGGCGGTGAAGTCCTGCACTATGCTTGCCGCTCAAGCCGACGGTGCCGATGTCACAACTATCGAAGGTGTCCAGCAAAACGACGAACTGCATCCGGTGCAAAAAGCCTTCCGGCAACATCACGCGTTGCAGTGTGGATTCTGCACGCCCGGGATGATTATGGCTGCCATTGATATCATCGAAAACACCGACGATCTTGACGAACACGACGTGCGCGAGCAGCTCGAAGGAAACATCTGTCGTTGCACCGGATATCAAAACATCATCGCCGCAATTCTCTCGGCGGCAAAGGAGATGCGCGGATGAGCGGCACAGGCATTGGCGCTCGCATTGAGCGCACCGAAGACAAACGCTTTATTACCGGAAACGGACGCTACACCGACGACATCAATCTTCCCGGACAGGTTTACGCCTGCTTCGTGCGCTCGCCTCACGCTCATGCCAAAATTACCGACATTGATGTGAAAGAAGCGCTTGCCCTCGAGGGTGTTGTCAAAATTTTCACCGGCAAAGACATGGAGGCCGACGGATTGGGAGGACTCATCTGTGGCTGGATGGTCACATCCAAAGACGGCGAGCCCATGAAAGCGGGAGAGCATCCGCCGCTTGCTTCCGAGTGCGTCCGGTATGTCGGCGATTGCGTTGCCGTTGTGATTGGGGAGTCCAGGGAGGTTGCGCGTTTGGGCGCGGAAGCCGTCAGTGTTTCTTACGAAGAACTCGATGCCGTCGTTGAGCCCGCGCAAGCGCAAAACCAAAACGCTCCAAAAGTTCACGATGGCATCGATAAAAATCTTTGCTTCCATTGGCAACTTGGCGACAAAGATGCAACAGACGCCGCTTTCGACAAAGCGGCACACGTCACGCGCTTGGACATTGTGAACAACCGTCTCATTCCCAATGCCATTGAACCGCGTGCGGCATTGGGCGACTACAATCCCGGCTCCGGCGACTATACTCTCTACACCACAAGCCAAAATCCTCACGTCGAGCGGTTGGTGTTGTCCGCTTTTGTCGGCATTGCTCCCGAACACAAACTCCGTGTTGTCTCTCCGGATGTCGGCGGGGGATTCGGTTCCAAGATTTTCGTATATGCAGAAGAAACCGCCTGCCTCTGGGCTGCGGGGAAAATCCGGCGCCCGGTCAAATGGACCGCCGAGCGCTCCGAATCTTTTCTCGCCGATGCGCACGGACGTGACCATGTCACCCACGCCGAACTCGCACTTGACAGTGACGGTCGATTCCTCGCTCTGCGCGCCCATACCGTTGCAAATCTGGGGGCTTATCTCTCAACTTTTTCATCCTCTGTTCCGACCTACCTCTACGGAACATTGCTTTCGGGGCAGTACGACATCGGTGCCATCCATGTGGAGGTCGAGGGCGTTTACACCCACACCGCTCCCGTTGACGCTTACCGAGGGGCTGGCAGGCCCGAGGCGACCTTCGTCGTCGAGAGACTTGTCGAATGCGCCGCTCGGGAGACAAACAAAGATCCCGTTGAGTTGCGCAAGAAGAATTTCATCACGAAATTTCCGCACCAAACCCCCGTTATCCTCAACTATGACATCGGCGATTATAACGCTTGCATCAATCGTGCTGTTGAAATGATCGACTACAAGGGTTTTGATGAACGCCGAAAGGGATCGCAAACCAAAGGCAAGCTTCGAGGCATTGGATTTTCCACTTACATTGAGGCTTGCGGACTCGCTCCGTCCAGTGCCGCCGGCTCGCTCGGCGCAGGTGTGGGTTTGTGGGAGTCCGCGGAGGTGCGCGTCAATCCCACCGGAAACGTTGAGGTGCTGACCGGCGCCCATTCCCACGGACAGGGACATGAGACAAGTTTTGCACAACTGGTAAGCGAACGCCTCACCATTCCCATCGAAGACATCACCATCGTTCACGGCGATACCGCAAGCGTGCAGTTCGGCATGGGAACCTACGGGTCACGCTCGGCGGCTGTGGGTATGTCCGCCATTGATGGGGCGCTCGACAAGGTCATTGCCAAAGCGAAACGCATTGCCGCCCATATCCTGGAAGTCCAACCCGATGATATCGAACTCGCCGATGCCGCCTTCCGAATCAAAGGCACGAACAAATTCATCCCGTGGGGAGAACTCGCTCTCAACGCTTACACGGCACACAAGTTCTCCACAGACGAAATCGAGCCCGGATTGAAAGAGACCACTTTCTACGACCCGACCAATTTTACATTCCCTGCCGGATGCCACATCTGCGAGCTTGAAGTCGACACGCAAACCGGATGTGTCGAGATTGTTGATTACGTCGCCGTCGATGATTTTGGCACCATTATCAATCCCATGATAGTCGAAGGGCAGGTTCACGGCGGCATTCTCCAAGGCATCGGGCAGGCGCTTCTTGAGAATGGCATCTACGACGTTGAGAGCGGACAACTCGTCACCGGCTCTTACATGGATTACACAATGCCGCGAGCGCATGATGCTCCGCCTCTGCGTCTCGATTTCACCAAAACCCCGGCACCCTCCAACCCGTTGGGCATCAAGGGTTGCGGTGAAGCTGGCGCCATCGCTGCTCCGGCGGCTGTCCTTAACGCTCTCACCAGCGCCATCGGCCACGAGGGCATCTCCATGCCCGCGACCCCCGCAAAAGTCTGGCGTTCAATTCAAACATAGTCTCGCAAAACCATGTACCCCTTTACATACCACAAAGCCTCATCCATTGAACAAGCGCAAGCCTTGCTTGATGTGTCCAACGATTCCAAACTTCTCGCTGGCGGACAGACCCTTATTCCGACTCTCAAGCAACACCTCGCCTCTCCGGGCACGTTGGTGGATATTGGAAAAATCGAATCGCTTCGATTTATTCGAGTCGAAAAAGCAAACGTTGTTATCGGCGCCGCAACTCCGCACGCGCAAGTTGCCAATGACAAAAACCTCGTGCAAAAAATTCCCGCACTTGCAAGCCTCGTCGGTAAAATCGGTGATCCGCACGTTCGAAACGTGGGAACGATCGGCGGTTCTGTTGCCAACAACGATCCGGCCGCAGATTATCCCGCTGCTTGTCTCGCGCTCGGCGCAACCATCCGAACCGACAAGCGCAGCATCTCCGCCGATGACTTTTTCACCGGTTTGTTCGAGACCGCTTTGGTCGAGCAAGAAATCATTGTTGAGGTTGCCTTTCCCGTCCCTGCGCTCGCCGCTTACGAGAAGTTTCCAAATCCCGCATCACGTTATGCGCTTGTCGGTGTTTTCGTTGCACAAGTCGAAGCAGGCGTCCGCGTCGCAGTCACGGGGGCGGGTGCAAACGGCGTGTTTCGGATGACGGAAATGGAATCCGCTCTCGTGAACGATTGGAGCGCGGACGCACTCGAGGGGATTCTGCCATCTGTGGACTCGCTTTTATCGGACTTGCATGGCGCGGCAGACTATCGTGCACATTTGATTAATGTGATGGCGAAACGCGCAATCGCTCAAACATGTTGACCGCCATTAATATGCAACTGTGCACCGGTCACGTAAGTCGACGCGTCCGAACATAAAAAATAAATCGTATTTGCAACTTCTTCCGAGCGTCCCAGCCGCCGCAACGGCAGTGTTTCGACGATGCGTTCGGTTCCCTTTGAGAGCATTGAGGTGTCTATCTCGCCGGGCGAAACTGCATTCACCCGAATCCCGTGAGGTCCGAAATCCGCCGCCATTTCGCGCGTGAGCGCATCTAACGCGGCCTTCGAGGTCGCATACGCCGTTCCCGCAAACGGATGAACGCGTTCGCCGGCTATTGAAGAGATGTTTACAACGCACCCGCCCGCATTGCGCAATTCCTGAATCAGTCCGCGCGCCAATATTACCGGCGCGAAAAAATTTACCTGAAACACATCGCGCCAGTCCTGCAGGGGAGTATGGATTGTATCAAGGCGGTTGCCTTGCGTGTCCTTGGGCGAAATCGCCGCATTATTGACAAGTGCGTTTAGCTGGCTGCTTTCGAGGCGTTCGCGCATCTCTTTGACGGCGCGTTCGAGGTCTTCCGGTTCGCGCAAATCGACTTGGATGTGGTCTTCGGGACCCGCTTCCCACGGGCAGTCCTCCGGAAAGGCATGGCGCGAACAGGTGATCACGCGCCATCCCTCTCCCGCAAAGCGTTTTACCGTCGCATGGCCAATTCCGCGACTTGCTCCCGTGAGTATCAAAGTCTTGCGAGGTTCAGGCATGCTCGAACCCGTGCGCTTCTTCAATGCCGGCGGGGTCTTGGTGTATGAGAACCTGCGTGTCGGCAAATTCCGCCTTGACGTTTGCCTCGACCTCGTCCGATATGCGATGCGCCTCGCGCAAGGGCATCTCCGGCGGAAGTTCGATGTGGAATTGCACGAAACGATGCAACCCGGAACGTCGTGTTCGCAAATCGTGAATGCCAAGCACTTGTCCGTGTGCGAGCGCGATGTCCTTAATTTTCTGCCTTTCGGAATCGTCAAGCTCGCGATCCATCAACTGGTCAAAAGATTGCCGCGCAATCCCCCACGCGCTCCAAAAAATCACACCCGCAATCGCCAGCGCAATCAAGGGGTCCGCGAGCAACCATCCCAGACCGGCCGACAGTGCAACCGCGATCAGCACGCCGAGGTTGATGGCGGTGTCTCCGATGTAGTGAAGCGAGTCCGCACGAATAGCAAGCGAACCGCTACGCCGCACGACATAACGTTGGTACGCAATCAACAGAAGCGTCAATATCGTCGCTAATATCATCACTCCCATCACAAGCGAAGAATGTTCGATCGCGCGAGGATTAAGCAGATGCCGCACGGCTTCAAACGTCACAAACAGCGCCGAAAATAAAATCAAAACCGCCTGCCCAAGTCCGGCGAGTGCTTCGGCTTTGCCATGCCCGAAACGATGCTCTTTATCGGCAGGAGTTGTTGCCTGGCGCACGGCAACAAGATTAATCAGCGAGGCAAGCGCATCAAGAATTGAGTCCAACAGCGAGCCCAGCAGAGCAACCGAATCCGACCACCACCAAATCACTCCTTTCGTTAATATGAGTGTTGTGGCGGTTGCAACCGCAAACATCGCCGCGCGACGCATCAAGGTAGCGGGTTTGGCAGAGCGTTCTACTGACATGGGATTTTACGATAGCATTAATCGCACGCTAGTCTATGAGTTTGCCGGGATTGAAGATGCCGTTCGGATCGAGAGCGCGCTTAAGTGCGCGCATGAGATTTTGTTCCGTATCGGATTTGTGGCGCGCATTCTCTTCCAGTTTGGCAATTCCGATGCCGTGTTCCGCGCTTATCGAGCCTCCCATATCCAGAGTAATGTCGTAAACAATCCGATGGAATCGTTCCGACTCCAGCATAAACGCGGCGCGTTCCATCTCGACCGGCTGCGAGACATTGAAGTGTATGTTGCCGTCTCCCACGTGTCCGAAAGCAACCACCCGGACGCCGGCAAGCGCTTTCTCGCTGGCTTCGGTTGCGCGTTCGATAAACTCGGGAACCCGCGAAACCGACACGGAGACGTCATGCTTGATGCTCCCGCCATCCCGTTTTTGCGACTCCGGTATCGACTCGCGTATCAACCAAAAACTTTCCTCTTGCGCTTTGCTGTTTGCGACGGCGCCATCCAAAACCAAATTTTTATCGAACGCGCGCGCCAAAATATTCTCCATCATTTCAACGGCGTCCTTTTGTTCGCGGGATGAAGAGATTTCCAGCAATACATACCACGGCACATCCGATTCCAAGGGTATTCGAACCGCAGGCGTGTAACGATCGGCCATATCGACGGCGATGCGCGGCATGAGTTCGAAAGCGGTGACCTCGCCGCCGCTCATTTCCTCCGCTTCTTGCAACAGCGACAATCCCGCCGAGGGCGAGGCAATGCCCACAAACGCGCACACCGTTGAGCGGGGTTTTGGAAACAAGCGCAACACCGCCCGCGTGATAATTCCAAGCGTCCCTTCGGCTCCGATGAACAAACGTTTTAAATCGTAACCGGTGTTGTCCTTGCGAAGCGGCCGCATCCCGTCCCAGACGCTTCCGTCCGCCAGGATGGCCTCAACGCCAAGCAGCAAGTCTCCTGCGCAGCCATAACGCAACACCTCGCATCCGCCTGCGTTTGTCGAGAGCACCCCGCCAATGCGGCATGATCCTTGTGATGCCAGAGACAATGGAAACAGTCTTCCCGCGTCATCCGCCGCCGCTTGAACGTCGGCGAGCAAAGCGCCGGCCTCACAGGTAAGAGTGTTGTTGACGGGGTCAATTTCGAGGATGCGGTTCATCCGTGCCATCGAGACGGTAATCGCGCGTTCGCTGTCAAAAGCAATTTGCCCGCCAACCAGTCCGGTGTTGCCGCCTTGGGGAACCAAATGCACGCCTTCACACTCGCGCGCCAATTTTACCAGTGCTGCGACATCCTCCACGCTTGAGGGCAGTGCTACCGCCGCCGCCTCGCCCCGGTATGCATCGCGCCATTCGCGCAAGTAAGGGGTCATTTCTTCATTGTCGCTCAAGAAGCGCAGGTCGGGCCTCTCCTTGCATAGACGCTCGAGAGCGGTGTGTAATTCTTTAGCGCTCATCTTGTTGCACCTCGACGTAACCGGTCGTTGATGGCAACGCCGAGGCCGTGCTCGGGAATCTCCATCACCGCAATAGTAGCATCATTATCGATGTTTCCGGCTTCCTTGTCTAAACGCGCCAGGTGCGCGAACAGGTTGGCTGCGGCCTCGCGCAGACATCCGCGCTCGCTCAAATTAAGGCACATGCGCGCACCTTCGAGCGGTTCTCCGAACGCCAGCAGCAATTCTTCCGCGTGCACCTCCCGGGCGCGCAAGCGAAGCGTCGATCTTGGCGCATAATGCCGGGCCAAACGTCCCGGCGAACTCTTTGCCAGATTGGCGTCTTCATCGCCGACTTCTTTCAGGGGCGCATCCAGAACGGCTTCGATATCCTCGCGCGGAATGCTTCCCGAGCGCAGTAATATTGCGCCATTGCCATCGTTCAAACAGGCCACAACCGTCGATTCGAGTCCCAAACCCGATGCACCGGCATCAAGAATGCAGTCGATTATTTCTTCTTCGCCCAGAGCCTCGGCCACATGGCTTGCAAGCGTCGGCGAAAGGTATCCGGAGGGATTTGCCGAGGGTGCCGCTATCGCCCCCCCGAATCCATGCAACAATTTCTGTGCAACAGGGTGCGCCGGAACCCGCAGCGCAATTGTTTCAAGTCCCGCACTCGCCAGCGCTGAAACATTTGCTTCGCGCTTTTTCTTTGTCACCAGCGTCAGTCCTCCGGGCCAAAACCGTTGTGCCAGCTTTCGTGCCGTCTCGCTTGGCTCTCCCAGCGTGAAGGCATCTTCCGCCGAAGCCGTATGAATAATCAACGGATTGAAAGAAGGACGGCGCTTTACCGCAAAGATTGATGCAACAGCAGCGTTGCTGGCGGCGTTCGCGCCAAGTCCGTAGACCGTCTCGGTCGGAAAGGCAACGAGCCTGTCCGCCGCCAGTGCGCGGGCGGCTCGTTCGATGCCGTCGGCATCCGCAGTGATTCTTTTATCCAAGACTTCCATGGTGACGCTATACTATCCCATTATGAAGACGATTGTTCTTACACATGATTTGTGCGCCGAGCATATAGTGCCTCGGGGACATCCCGAACGACCCGCACGTATACAGGCAGTGTTGAAGGCTTTCGAGGACGATGCCCTCAAAGGCATCCCGCATCGGACCGCTCCCCGGGCCCTGCTCGAAGATATCGAGCGTGTCCACTCGAAAGAAATGGTTGCTGATATCATGGAGCGCATACCCTCCGAGGGAATCGAATCACTTGATGCCGATACTTGCGTTTCGGCGCAATCAGGGGAGGCGGCTCTGCATGCGGCCGGCGCAGCGATAGCGGCCGTGGACGTGCTGATCAAAGGCGACGGCGAACATGTCTTCTGCGCCGTTCGACCTCCCGGCCATCACGCCGAACCCGGTCGTTCCATGGGGTTCTGCCTGTTCAATAACATCGCCGTTGCCGCTCTCTATGCCCGCGACAAATACGGCATCGATCGTATCGGCGTGGTCGATTTCGATGTCCATCACGGCAACGGTACACAAGCGGCTTTCGAACAGGATGCAAACCTGTTCTACGCCTCCACCCACGAGACTCCCCTCTATCCCGGCACCGGTGCGCGCCATGAGAGCGGTATCGATGGTAACATAGTCAATGAACCGCTTGAGCCGGGTGCTGACGGCAAAGATTTTCGAAAAGCTTTCGAGAATCGGATTTTGCCCGAACTCGATCGCTTTCGTCCGCAGTTGCTGTTGGTATCGAGCGGTTTTGATGCCCATGCGCGCGACCCCCTCGCACATCTGCAACTGGAAGAGTCGGATTTTGCCTGGGCGGGCGAGCGTCTGGCCGAGCGGGCACGCGAGTCCGAAACAGGTGCAATGGTCTCGGTGCTTGAGGGTGGTTACGATTTATTCGCGCTGCGCGAAAGTGTTGCAGCATACATCAAGGCAATAATGTAAAGAGGAAACAAGATGGCAGAGAAAAAATCAAAAACGAAAGTTGAAACGATGAGCTTCGAACAAGCTTTGAACGAACTCGAGAATATCGTAGAACAGCTCGAGCGTGGAAACGAGTCGCTTTCCCAAGGTGTCGAGCTTTACGAGCGTGGCGTGGAACTCAAGACCCGATGCGAGATCCTTTTGCGCGAGGCGCAGATGAAGGTCGAGAAAATCGAGGCAAGCGCCGGCAAAGCTGTCGGCACAACTCCCGTCAAAAACGGAGACGATGGATAAAGACGGCGGGAGTTCCCAAGCCCAGGAGAGCAGTTTCCATCGTTCTCTTGAGCGTACGGCGATTGACATTCGCCGGATGTTTGACGAACTTTTGCCGCGTCCTGCCAATGCCGAGGCCCGCTTGCTGGAGGCGCTGCGCTACGCAGCCACGAGCGGAGGCAAACGTCTCCGACCCTTTTTGTTGTTGGAATCGGCACGCTTGTTTGATGTTCCCGAGAACTATGCGCTCCGGGCGGCGACGGCGTTGGAGTGTGTTCATATCTATTCGCTGGTGCATGACGATTTGCCGTGCATGGATGACGGGGCTTTGCGCCATGGCAAGCCTTCGACCCATGTGAAGTTTGGCGAAGCGGTTGCGGTATTGGCGGGAGGTGCGTTGGTGAGTTTGGCGTTCGAGATTCTCGCGGACCCCCGGACCCATCCGGACGCTTCCATTCGTTGCGAGTTGATAGAGCGTTTGTCAAAAGCGTGCGGTGCACAGGGAATGCTGGGCGGACAGATGATCGACCTCACCGCCCACGCCGCGCATAAAATTACCCGCACGGATGTTTCTAACGACATGCAACCTTCGTACTCGCCGACCTCGCGCGACCTTGCAACGGTTGCGCGCTTGCAACGTCTCAAAACCGGGGAGTTGATTGCTTTTGCTTGCGAGGCCGGTGCGATTTTGGGACAAGCCAGCAGTGAGTCGAGAAACCTGCTTCACGCCTACGCCCACGATGTCGGTTTAGCGTTTCAAATCACCGACGACCTTCTTGACCGTCGCGGCGATGTCGAGCGTCTCGGTAAGGAAACCGGCAAGGACGAGGCGTCCGACAAATTATCCTTCGTGTCCGTCTTGGGGGTGGAAAAAGCCGAGACTCAAGCTCATATTCTTATCGACCAGGCCATCCGCCATCTCGACGGCTTTGGAAAGGAAGCGGAAATGCTGCGGCATGTTGCGCGTTTCGTCATAAGCAGGCAGTTTTAGGAAGCGTTATGAACACAAAAGAAACCTTGCTCGATAGAATCATTGAGCCGAAAGATTTACGTCGGTTGGACGAATCCGAACTCAGATCCTTGGCGGACGAGTTGCGTGCGGAGTTGATACGGGTGGTCTCGCGCACGGGAGGACATCTCGGCGCGGGCTTGGGCGTGGTCGAACTCACGGTCGCGCTTCATTACATCTTCGATACGCCGCGCGATCGACTCATCTGGGATGTCGGGCACCAATCCTATCCGCACAAGATTCTCACCGGCAGGCGCGAGCGCATGACAAGTTTGCGCCAAGGCGGGGGACTCTCCGGATTCACCAAACGCGCCGAGAGCGAGTACGATCCCTTCGGTGCGGCGCATGCGGCGACATCAATATCCGCGGGACTCGGCATGGCGGTCGCACGAGACCTGCGCGGCGAGGACAATCACATCATATGCGTCATCGGCGATGGGTCCATGAGTGCGGGCATGGCATACGAAGCCATGAACAATGCCGGCGCAATGGATTCGCGCTTGATTGTCATCCTCAACGACAACGACATGTCCATCGCGCCTCCGGTCGGGGCCATCAGTGCCTATCTGGCTCGATTGCTGTCGAGCGCGTCGTATCGGGGATTGCGAAATTTTGCCAAACAACTCACCAAAAAACTTCCCCGGGCCCTGAGCGAGCGGGCCCGCCGCGCTGAGGAATATGCCCGTGGCATGGCTTTGGGCGGCACTATTTTCGAGGAACTCGGCTTCTACTATGTCGGCCCCATTGACGGGCACAATCTCGACCATCTGCTTCCGGTGATGCGAAACGTTCGAGAAAGCCCCAACGGGCCCATTCTGATGCATGTGGTCACCCGCAAGGGCGAGGGTTATCCCCCTGCCGAGACATCTGCGGATAAATTCCACGGCGTTGCAAAGTTTGACATCGCCACGGGCACGCAGCAGAAGTCGAAGACGAACGTTCCGAGTTATACGAAGGTGTTTTCGGACACGCTGGTGCAATTGGCGGAGGAAGACGAGCGCATCGTTGCAATCACGGCCGCGATGCCTTCGGGCACGGGGCTTGACCGCTTTGCCGAGAGATTTCCAAAACGTTGTTTTGATGTCGGGATTGCCGAGCAGCATGCGGTGACGTTTGCGGCGGGGTTGGCGAGTGAGGGATTTCGTCCTTTTGCGGCGTTGTATTCGACATTCTTGCAGCGCGCGTATGACCAGGTGATCCATGATGTGGCGATTCAGAATTTGCCGGTGAGGTTTGCGATTGACAGGGCCGGATTGGTCGGGGCGGACGGAGCTACCCATGCGGGTTCGTTTGACATGGCGTATTTGGGAATTATTCCAAACTTCGTGGTGATGGCTCCCGCCGACGAGAGTGAGTTGCGCCACATGGTTGCCACGGCAGCTTCGCTAGACGGCTGTCCTTGCTCGTTTCGATTTCCTCGCGGCGTCGGTCGCGGCGTTGCCCTGCCGGATAGGGGGGAAGTTTTGGAGGTCGGCCGGGGCCGAATCATTCGTCGTGGTGAGGGACTGGCGCTGGTGAGTGTCGGGGACAGGCTGGGCGAGGTCGAGAAGGCGGCAGAGCGGCTGGAAACTTTGGGGGTGAAGGCGACGATTGTGGATGTTCGCTTTGTTAAGCCGTTGGACAAGGATTTGTTGCTGGGTTTGGCGATGGGTCATGAGGCAGCGCTGGTCGTGGAGTCGGGATCGATTGGCGGGGTTGGTTCACAAGTATTGGATTTGTTGAGCGGGGAGGGATTTTTGAGCGGAGGCTTGCGGGTAAGGTGTTTGCGGTTACCGGATA